>CAMEMG010000051.1:0-10731 GCA_945927325.1 uncultured Clostridia bacterium
TTGTATTCTCTGGAAACATATACGGAGGCCAGCGCATTTGATATCATCGGGTTTAACCTTTCTTATGAAATGTGCTACACTACGGTACTTTCCATGTTGGAATTGTCAGGAATTCCCCTTTTGGCTTCAGAGCGCAGCGATGGCCCTATCATTATGGCCGGAGGTACCTGCACGTATAATCCTGAGCCGTTGGCAGATTTTATCGATCTGTTTGTCATAGGAGAAGGAGAAGAAGTCAATAACGAATTGCTGGATTTATATGCAGAACATAAAAAGAGAGGATTGAATAAGCAGGCCTATCTGCGGGATGCAGCGGCAATTCCGGGCGTTTATGTTCCTTCGCTGGTGGAAGTGAAGTATCATGAAGATGGCACGGTAGCTGCTGTACAGGGGGAACATCTGCCGATTATGAAGCGCTTCCTGACAGATATGGACAAAGCTTATTATCCTGAACGGCTGATTGTCCCCAATATAGAAATCGTGCACGATAGAGTGGTGCTTGAAATTTTCCGTGGCTGCACCAGAGGCTGCCGCTTTTGTCAGGCTGGTTTCATTTACAGGCCGGTGCGCGAAAAATCTTTGGAGACCTTGATGGCACAGGCTCATCAGTTGATTGCACAGACGGGATATGATGAACTTTCTCTCTCTTCCCTCAGCTCCGGGGATTACAGCTGCATTGAACAACTTTCCATGCGGCTTTTGGATGAACTGAAGGAAAAGCATGTCAGCCCTTCGCTGCCTTCTTTGCGGGTAGATTCTTTCCAAAAGGAATACGCGCAGAAAATGCAGAATGCCCGGAAATCCGGCTTTACATTTGCACCGGAAGCGGGGAGCCAGCGGCTGCGGGATGTCATCAATAAAAATGTGACGGAAGAAGATATTCTGCGCGGTGTAGGCTATGCCTTTGAAAGTGGCGCCAGTACGGTCAAGCTGTATTTCATGATTGGCTTGCCCACCGAAACGGTAGAGGATTTGGATGCTATGGTAGAGCTGGTGGGCAAAATCCGTGAGACATACTATCAACTGCCGAAAGAGCAGCGCAATGGTTCTTTGAAAATCAATGTCAGCGCAGCATCTTTTGTTCCCAAACCGTTTACGCCTTTTCAGTGGGAGCCTCAGAATACAAGGGATGAGTTGATGGAAAAGCAAAACTATCTGAAGGAAAAATTCAGAGCCTTAAAAGGGGTGCGTTTTGCTTATCATGATACGCCGCTCAGTTTTTTGGAGGCAGTATTTGCCAGAGGTGATCGAAAACTGGGCAAGGTATTGCTGTATGCGCGGCAAGCAGGCGCGCAATTCGACAGCTGGCAGGATTGTTTTGAATTGGAAAGATATACGCAGGCTTTTGAGAAAGCAGGAATTGACCCGGCTTTCTATGCCTATCGCCGGCGGGACGTACAGGAATTGCTGCCCTGGGATCATATTCAGTGTGGTGTAACCAAGGAATATATGATGCGAGAATTACGGCGCGCGCAAGCCGGGAAGACAACGCCGGATTGCAGACAGGGGTGTCTGCGCTGCGGTTTTGAGGGGGTGTGCAGCAAGAAATGAGAATCTGTGTAAAATTTTCCCGGGAAGGGTTCAGCAAATATCTGGCACATCTGGATATGCAGAGGCTGTTTGTCCGCGCAATCAAGCGTGCTGAAATTCCGGCAAAATATTCATCGGGATTTAACCCACATATGAATATTTCTTTTGCGTATCCATTGGGTGTGGGGATTGAAACACGCGGAGATTATTTTGAATTCTTTACAACTGAGGAAATTGACGTAGCAGCTGCCGAACAGGCGTTGCGAGCGCAAATGCCGGAAGGATTTGATATTGTGGCGATGGGAGAACTTCCGGAGGAAAGCGGAAAGCTGATGGCTCTGACCCGGCAGGCAGAATATCGGCTGGAAGAAATAAGCCCGCAGTTTATAGAATGGATGCAGGGTTTCCTGAAGAAACAAAGTTATTGTATCACACGGGAGAGAAAGGGGAAAATCCGGCAAGTGGATATTCGCCCTTTAGTACAGTCATGTGATTTTTTAGGAGATAAGAGCCTGCGCCTGCAGGTAGAGCATTCCGGCAGTGCCGCTTTGAACCCGACGTTGTTATTGAAAGCGGCTTCGGAAGAATGTAGCAGTGAAATGCAGGCGCGTATTATACGCTTGGAATTATATACGGCGGGAAATAACGGTATGGTGCCGTTACAGGCGTTGTTTGCGTAAGAAAGGTTGGTCAGCAAAAAAAGTATGCGGAAAGATATCATTGCAGATGTCACCCCACATGAAGCACGCGTAGCGCTCCTGGAGGATGGTGAACTTGCCGAAATACAGGTAGAACTGCGCGGAAACGAGAGGTTGGTTGGCAATATTTATAAAGGCAGAGTGGCAAATGTGTTGCCGGGAATGCAGGCAGCATTTGTGGATGTAGGGCTGGATAAAAATGCCTTTTTATATGTAGGGGACATTCTGGCAGATAAGAGCGACTTTGATTTTGATAATGCTACCAGTACTGTAGATAAAGAATTAAAAGATGTTAATATTAAAGATGTCCTGAAAAAAGGTCAGGAAATCATGGTGCAGGTGCTGAAACAGCCTGGCGGAACCAAGGGAGCCCGGATTACCACGCATATTACACTGCCTGGGCGTACGGTTGTACTGATGCCCACGGTTGATCATGTGGGCGTTTCGCGCAAAATTGAGGATGAAAAAGAACGCGAGCGGCTGAAAAACATCATGATGTCTTATAAACCGGAGGGAATGGGAATCATTGTGCGTACAGCTGCGGCAGGGTGTACACCGGAAGAACTGGAACGCGATATTCATTTTCTGGTGCGGTTATGGGAACGTATTCAGAGAAAAGGTAATTTACTGTCGGCACCGCGGCTGATTCATGCAGAAGAAACTTTGATGTTCCGTACAGCGAGGGACATGTTTACCGCCGAGGTCGATAGTTTTGTCATTAATGATAGGGAATGCTATGAAAAAGTATTGACTGTAGCGGAAATCACCCAGCCCGAAATTGCCGATCGCATTCAATTGTATCAGGATCAGATGAACATCTTCGATGCTTATAACATAGAAAATAAGATTGACAAGATTTTCAGCCGCAAAGTTTGGCTGGATAATGGCGCGTATTTGGTAATTGACGAGGCCGAGGCACTGACGGCGATAGACGTCAATACGGGAAAATATATCGGAGAAGACGATCTGCAGGAGACGATTCTCAATGCCAATTTGGAAGCGGCAAAAAAGATTGCTCAGCAGTTGCGGCTGCGGGATATCGGCGGTATTATCATTATCGATTTTATTGACATGGAAGATAAAAAGAATGAAGATCTGGTAGTGGAAACGCTGCGGGAAGCTCTGAAAAACGATCGGACTAAAACCAATGTGATTGGTTTTACCGGATTGGGGCTGGTAGAGATGACGCGAAAAAAAGTGCGCCGCCGTGTTTCTGCGTTGTTGCAGATGCCTTGTGCAGATTGCGGAGCCAGCGGCAGGGTAATGGCCCCGGCAGCGATAGCTATTCGCATTCGCAGAGAGGTGAATCGACTGGTACTCAGCATGGAAGCGGATAAATATTTGGTAGAAGCTTCGCCGGAAACCGTCCGCTATATTGAAGACTGCAACGATCGGGGAATTCCGATTTTACAGACCTATAAGGGAAAGACTTTTTATATCAGCGCAAATAAGAAAATTGGCAAGCAGACTTGTAGAGTCTCAGTCTATACAGAAGCAATGCGAAAAGAGGAAGGACTGCGTGATTCCCGACTGTTTTTCTGAGTTTTCGGATAAAAGCGCATAAGAAAGCGGAAAAATCGCGTATAATACTATTGTATCCATGATTTTTTTATGGTAGAATGTAATCGAAACAATATACTCTTTGAAAAGAGTGGGTAGCCCCCACTCTTTGATTTTGTATAGGATTTGCATGATTTTCAAAAGTGTATGAAGCCGGAGGTAAACTCTATTGTCTAAAAAAATCGAAGAATCTGTAATGCAATTGGTTGCTCCCGCTGCTGCACAGCTGGGATATGAAGTGGTAGATGTGGAATATGTGAAGAAAAAAAACGAGGATTCCGAATTAATCATTTATATCGACCGCGAGGGGGGTGTGGATTTGGATGATTGCGAGGCCTGCAGCATTGCCATCGATCCGTTGATTGATGCAGCAGATCCGATAGAGGAATCTTATATTTTGTGTGTTTCATCTCCCGGAATTGACCGACCGTTAAAACGCCCGCGGGATTTTGAAAAGCATATGGGAGAAGCGGTGGATGTCAAGTTGTATGAAAAACTGAATGGGGAAAAAGAATTTGTTGCGGTTTTGCGCGGATATGATCAGGGAAAAATTTCTCTGGATATTGGCGAGGATGAATTATTGGAGCTGGAAGGGGCAAAGATTGCACTGATTCGGCCGCATATTGATTTTTAAGGAGTGAAAAAGCATGAACGCTGAATTTATAAATGCATTGAATGAATTGGAACAGGAAAAGGGAATTGAAAAGGATGTGCTGTTGGATGCAATCCGTACAGCTCTGGTTTCGGCTTATAAGCGGGATTTCGGTATGTCGCAGAATGCACGCGTAGATATTGATGATACGACCGGAGTCATTAAAGTCTTTGCTGAAAAAACAGTAGTGGATGACGTGTTCGATGAGACGTTTGAAATCAGCCTGGAAGATGCGCACAAAATCAATATGGCGTATGAATTGGGAGATATTGTTGAAGAAGAAGTGACGCCCAGATCGTTTGGTCGTATTGCGGCGCAGATGGCAAAGCAGGTGGTTGTGCAGCGCATCCGGGAAGCGGAGCGCGGCGTAATTTACGACCGCTTTATCGAGAAAGAGAACGAATTGATGACCGGAATTGTTCTGCGGCAGGAGCGCGGCAGTTATTATCTGGATTTGGGTAATGCAGAAGGAATTTTGCCTGCTAAAGAGGTGATTCCCGGCGAACAATATGAAACGAACATGCGTATCAAAGTATATGTTTTGGAAGTAAAGAATTCCAGCAAGGGTTCGCAGATCATTGTTTCGCGCTCCCATCCGGGGCTGATTAAACGGTTGTTTGAATTGGAAGTTCCGGAGATCAGCCAAAATGTAGTTACAATTAAGAGTATTGCCCGCGAAGCAGGTAAGCGGAGCAAAATTGCCGTTTATGCGGAAGAAAAAAATATCGATGCGGTAGGTGCTTGCGTTGGCGCCAGAGGAAATCGTATCAACCGTGTGGTAGAGGAACTCAACGGAGAGCGCATTGATGTCATCCCCTGGAGCGCAGAACCTGCTGAGTTTATTGCAAATGCATTGCGCCCTGCACAAGTGCTGATGACAAGAGTCAATGAAGAACAGAAATCTGCAGAGGCAATTGTGGCAGATAATCAGCTTTCTCTGGCAATTGGCAGGGAAGGGCAGAATGCTCGCCTGGCAGCGAAATTGACCGGCTTCAAAATTGATATT
Organism: uncultured Clostridia bacterium; assembly: GCA_945927325.1. Lineage (GTDB taxonomy): Bacteria > Bacillota > Clostridia > Christensenellales > Christensenellaceae > QANA01. The sequence continues at coordinate 5,447 of CAMEMG010000051.1, forward strand.
AAGTGCCGTTCACAGGTGGTAGACGATGTATTTGAATCCTATGCGGCGCAGGAGGAAGAAGCAGCGAAGCATAAGGAGCAGGCGGAGCAGCAGTAAAAAATCGGAGAGAGTGTGATAGGGATTGAAACAGAAAAAAGTACCGGTGCGCATGTGCGTCGCCTGCAGACAGGGCAGGCCCAAGCGCGAATTGATTCGGGTTGTGAAAAATAAAGAAGGCGTAGTCAGCGTGGATACTACGGGAAAAGCGCAGGGAAGAGGGGCGTATCTTTGCCCGGATATAGCTTGCCTGGAAAAAGCTTACAAAATCAAGGCGCTGAATCGGGCGCTGGAATGTGATTTTACTGAAGAAATGCTGCAAGAGGCAAAGCGGGTGATTCTGCGCCGTGAAATTGAAAAATGATTTTTATACCATGCTGGGATTTGCGGCACGAGCACAAGCGTGTGTCAGTGGATATACGGCAGTAGAGAAAGGAATTCGCAAAAAAAATATTTTACTGGTAATATTGGATGAAGAAATTTCCGGCAACAGTCTGGAAAAAGTAACAACAATGTGCAAAACGTTTGGAATACCTTGGATAATGGCAGGGCCGCCTGGCGAACCGGGGATGCGTATCGGGAAACCGGCTGCAAAAATGATTGGCATTACCAGGCAAATGTTTGCCGGACGTATGCTGCAGTTGACTCAACAAAACGCAGAGAGGACGGAGGTTGAAGATTGAGTAAGTTTAATATACTGGAATTCAATAAAAATATGAAGATTCACCTAAAAGGGGCGGTGGAAAAAGCAGAGCAGAAAAGCGCACAGGCAAAACAGCGCTTGAGAGAGGCCAGACAGCTGGAAACGGAAGTATTGAAGCGTCTGGAAGAAAAACAGAATCGTGCTTCTGCGAAAGAAGATATAGATGAAACCAAGGGAATCGTCGAAGAAAAGCCAACAGTTTCGATTGTCTCAGAACCTCCTGAAGTGCAGGAAAAGCCAGCTGCAGAAATAGCACAACAACAGGTAAAAGTATCTGAACAGTCGCAACCACAACAGGTTTCTACCAATAAAGTAAAAGAAGAATTGGAAGGGCAGCCTGAAAAACAGGTAAAAGAAGAAAAAGAGAATATGAAGAAAGCCGTCGGGGAAAATACGGAGAAGAAAGCAGTTACTACACAGAAAAAACAATCGGAACAGCCGAAAAAAGCAGAAGCAAAGTCGGATTTCAGCGTATATATGCCGGATCTCAGCGCGTTTAAGCCAAAGATCCGGGTAGTACGCAGTGCGAAAGACGAAGAAGAAGAACAGAAAAAAAGAGAGGAAAAGCAGCGTCAGGAGCGAGAGCGTGCGGCAGCAGCCAGTGCAAATAACCGGCAGCAGCGGCAGCCCGCAGAACGCAAAAATGAGCGACGTAGCAATGCAGGCCAGGCTGGGGGATTCCAGCAGCGGCGGCCGGCGGCAGGAAGTCAACCGTATCAGAAAGATGCTGGTTTTGGAAAGTTCGATAAGGATGAGGCTCCTGCAACGACTCCGTCCTCTCGTCGCCCGACTACAAAAAGTAAAAATAATGTTTTTGTAGCGCCTCAGGTACGGGATCGCCATAGCGCAAACAATCATGATCAGAAACGGAGAGTATCCGAGGAAGAATTGGCAGCAAAGCGCCGTCGCAATGCAATGAAGGAAAAAGTCATCATGAGTGGGGATGACGAATTTGTGCGGGGTGCAAGAAAGAATAAGCGTAAGGATAACCGCAAGGGAACACCGGTCATAGAGCCGATCAAGATCGAAAGCGCGGTCATCACCGGCGATATGGTTTCCATAAAAGTGTTGGCTGAGAAAATCGGCAAACCGGCAGCAGAAATTATTAAAAAGCTGTTTATGCTTGGAAATATCTGCACAATCAACTCGGAAATCGATTATGATACTGCAGCGTTAATTGCGGATGATTATGGTATTACGCTGGAGCAGAAGAAGGAACAGACGGCAGAAGAGACGTTGATTGCAGGCTTTGAGGAAGGCGAAGAAGCAGAGGAAAATCTGCAGGAGCGCCCGCCGGTTGTAACGGTGATGGGGCATGTTGACCATGGTAAAACATCGTTGCTGGATGCTATTCGCAAAACCAAGGTACAGCAGGGAGAAGCCGGCGGTATTACGCAGCATATTGGTGCATACACGGTAGAAGCCAAGGGGAAACCCATTACTTTCCTGGATACACCCGGCCACGCAGCCTTTACTGCTATGCGTGCCAGAGGTGCACAGGCAACCGATATTGCAGTATTGGTAGTTGCTGCTGATGATGGTGTTATGCCGCAAACGGTGGAAGCGATTAACCATGCAAAATCAGCAGGTGTGCCGATTATTATTGCAATCAATAAAATGGATAAACCGGCAGCAAACCCGGAGCGCGTGAAACAGGAATTGACAGAATATGGTCTGGTTTCGGAAGAATGGGGCGGCGATACGATCATGGTGCCGGTATCGGCAATCACCGGAGAAGGTATTGATACATTGCTGGAAATGATTCTGCTGGTAGCGGATGTGGAAGAATTGAAAGCCAATCCTAACCGTATGGCTAAGGGTGTTATCATTGAGGCACGATTGGATCGAGGCAGAGGTCCGGTGGCAACGGTATTGGTACAGAACGGTACGCTCAGAGTACAGGATACCATTGTGGCGGGAATGACTTATGGTCGTGTGCGTGCAATGTATGATGATAGCGGTCTGGCGGTTAAGGAAGCCGGTCCTTCTGTCCCGGTAGAAGTAATTGGTTTTTCTGATGTGCCGGCAGCAGGAGATATCATCTATGCGGTAGAGCAGGATAAACTTTCCAAACAGGTTGTAGAAGAGAGAAAAGACCGCCTGAAAGCAGAAAAACTCAAGAATATGTCGCGCGTCTCGCTGGATGATTTGTTCTCCAAGATTGCGGAAGGACAGATGAAGGATTTGAATGTCATCGTCAAGGCGGACGTACAGGGATCGGTGGAAGCCTTGAAACAGTCTCTGGAAAAACTTTCTAACGATGAAGTGCGTGTGCGCGTGATTCATGGTGCGGCAGGCGCAATCAGTGAATCGGATATTCTGCTGGCCTCGACCAGTAATGCGATTGTAATTGGCTTTAATGTTCGCCCTGATGCGGCTGTAATGGCGGCAGCAGAGCGGGAAAACGTAGATGTACGTTTATATCGTATTATTTACAATGCAATTGAAGATGTCGAAAAAGCAATGAAAGGTATGCTGGCACCTGAATTCAAGGAAGAAGTGCTGGGGCATGCGACAGTGCGGCAGACTTTCAAAGTCTCTTCTGTGGGCACAATCGCCGGAAGCTATGTGACCGATGGCAAGATTGTACGCAATGCAGAGGTTCGGCTGGTGCGTAACGGTATTGTAATTTACGAAGGCAGGCTTTCTTCCCTGAAGCGCTTTAAGGATGATGCCAGAGAGGTTGCTTCTGGGTATGAATGCGGTATTACTTTGGAAAACTATAATGATATCAAGGAAGAGGATGTCATTGAAGCATTCCAGGTTGTAGAGATACAAAAATAAATATAACAGGAGAATATTTACATGAGTCAGAGAAGAACCGCCAAAATTGACGGGGAATTGCAAAGGCTCCTGGGAGAAATATTTCTGACGGAAATCAAAGACCCCCGTTTCAGTAAAATGGCGGGGGTTATGCGGGTAACAACAACGCAGGATCTCAAGTATGCAAAGGTGTATATCAGCATCTATGATACGCCTGCAAAAGTGGAATCCACGATGGAAGCACTCAGGAGTGCAGAACCTTTTATCAGAGCAAAACTCAATGAAAAAATCAGGCTGCGCAGGATTCCGAATCTGGAGTTTGTGCACGATACTTCGATTGCCTACAGCATTGAGATATCAAAGCTCATTGATGAGGTTACGGCAAAGGACAGAGAACATGCAAGAAATAGAGAAGAAAATCAGGAATGAGCAGGATTTTTTGATCCTTGGCCATATCAGCCCCGATGGGGATACGATAGGCAGTGGTATGGCGCTTTTGCTGGCCCTTCAGGGGCTGGGCAAAAGCGCCATATTTGCGGTGGACGGAAAATTGCCTGAGAAGATGGCTTTTCTTTCGGATTACGCAAAAGTATATTCGTTTGCGGAGGCTCCAAAACGGCAGTATGGCTGTGTGATTGCGGTAGATGTCTCTGACCGGGAGAGAATGGGAAAATGTCAGGCACTGTTTGATGCATCTCCTAATACGATTGTCATCGATCATCATGGCACAAACCCGGGTTTTGGAGGCAGTAATCATATTGAAACGGTGGGCGCGACCGGGCTGTTGATTTATCGCCTGTTGCAGCAATTACAGGTTCCGTTGACCAAGCAGATGGCGGATCTGCTCTATCTGGCAATCTGTACGGATACGGGAAATTTTTCTTACTCCAATACGGATGCGGAGATCCTTCATATGGCAGCAGCGCTGCGGGAGGCAGGAGCAGATATTCCGTTGATCATTGAAAATATTTATAAGGCGCGTTCCCTGGGCGCGACCAGATTGATCGGGCGTTCCTTGGAGCATCTGATTTTGGCGGAGGAGGGGAAAATAGCGCTCTCATATATCCTCCAGGAAGATTTTCGAGAACTCGGTGCATTGGTGGAAGACACGGAAGAACTGATTAATTATACACGGGAAATCAAAAGTGTGGAAATTGCCATTTTCTTGCGACAAAGCGAAGAGGAACAATTTAAAATCAGTTTCCGCAGTAAAAATTATGCAGATGTGGCGGCGCTTGCTTCTGAATTTGAAGGCGGAGGTCATGTTCATGCCTCTGGGGGGAAAATACAGGCTCCTTTGCAGGTGGCTATTGCCCGGCTGCTGGAAGCGGCGGCAAAAAAATTATGAATGGAATCATCAATGTACTAAAACCGCCTGCCATGTCTTCCAATGGTGTGACGGTTTATTTAAAAAAACTGCTCAGCGAAAAACGCGTGGGGCATGCAGGAACGTTGGATCCTGGTGCGGCAGGCGTATTAGTAGTGCTTTTGGGGCGTGCGACGCGGTTGTCGGATTACCTCATGGGGCATGACAAAATTTATCTGGCAGAGATGCATTTTGGTTGTACGACAGATACTCTGGACAGTTATGGAATGGTACGTGAAAAGCGTGCACCTGCACAGAAGATTACGATAGAAGAAGTGCGTCGCGCTTGTGCTGCTTTCGTTGGACAAATTACGCAGATTCCGCCTGCCTATTCTGCAATTAAAGTGAATGGAAAAAAATCATATGAATTTGCGCGCAAAGGCATAAATATTCCCAAACCACCACGGAAAGTGCAGA
>CAMEMG010000052.1:0-10698 GCA_945927325.1 uncultured Clostridia bacterium
GGTCACACCGTTCTCTGCCCCTCGCAAAGCTAAATAGTACCTTATCACTATTAAGTCTTGATTTTCCGGGGTTTTGAGCATTCTTGATTGTAAATGCGCCACCAATTATCTCTTGGAGAACTGAGGTGCGCGACGGGCTGCCTTGAGACCGTACTTCTTTCTTTCCTTCATTCTGGAATCTCTCGTGAGGAAGCCTGCTTTCTTTACAGCATCTCTCAATTCAGGTTCTGCTACGATTAATGCGCGTGCAATGCCATGGCGAATTGCACCTGCCTGGCCAGTATAACCACCGCCAACCACATTGACAACTACGTCGTATGCGCCGACTCTCTCTGTTACTTCAAAGGGAGAACGAACCAACATTTTAAGCGTATCAAAGCCGAAATACTCTTCAATATCTCTTCCATTTATCGTAATGTTGCCCGTACCCTGCATCAGGCGTACTCTTGCAACAGAACTTTTTCTTCTTCCGGTTCCGAGGAACTGCTCTTTTGCCATAATTTATACCTCCCGCTGATCAAAACTCCAGCGCTTTAGGGCACTGTGCCTGATGCTTATGCTCAGGACCTGTGTAGACATGCAGCTTCTTGATCATCTGCTTACCGATGGTATTCTTGGGCAGCATTCTCTCTACTGCGCGATAAAATGCGAAATCGCTCTTGGTTGCCATCAGGTCTCTATACTTAGTAGCTTTCAGACCACCCGGATAACCAGTATGGCGATAATAGAACTTCTTATCCAATTTCTTACCGCTCAAAACGATCTTGTCGGTATTAACTACAATCACATAATCGCCGGTATCCACATTGGGCGTATACTCTGGCTTATGCTTACCGATTAAAATTGCAGCAACCTGGCTTGCAAGACGACCGAGGGTCTTTCCCTCTGCATCAACTACATACCACTGTTTCTGGAGGCTGCTGTCAGCCATATATGTTTTCATGAGGCTTTCCTCCCAAGTTATATTTTGTAAAATGCGCCGACGCGCGATATGGTAGAATGCACGGTTTTGCGGGGCTTTGCAGAATCCATGCACAGTATATTCTATATAAATTTCCAGGCACTGTCAAGGCTTTTCCGCATTCTAAAAGGCTTTTTTATAATTTTCCAACCTCTTCTGTTCTGTAAAATACCTCGCACATTGCTAACCCCTTCGCCGGCGCTGTCGCACCGGGGCGCGCTCGCTCTTTGGAATCCAGAATACTCTGCATTTCCTGCACCGGAATCTTCCCCTTACCTACTTCTATCAGCGTGCCTGCAATAATACGCACCATATTATAAAGAAATCCGTTCCCCCAAATATCTATATGGATATGCTGCCCCTGCTGCTGTACCTCCAATCGGTATACCGTTCGCACAGTCCCTACAATATTACTGCCTACCGTCCGAAAAGCAGAAAAATCGTGCTCTCCTATCAACACCTGTGCAGCCTGCTGCATTTTTTTCACATCCAATTGCTGCGGCACATGCACACTGCTGTTCCTCTCCAATGCACTGGCATGCGGTGCCTGATAGATTGTATAGCGATAGTGCTTTCCTATCGCATCCCGCCGCGCATGAAAATTCTCTGCCGCCTGCCACGATTGTACAATACGGATATCATCCGGCAGTTTTTGATTGAGAATATAAGAAAAGCGATCTGCAGGAATTTTTGTTTCAATATCCAAATGTGCTACCTGGCCATAAGCATGTACGCCGGCATCTGTTCTTCCCGCTCCTATCACCCGACAGGAACAGCCCAAAGCCCGCTCCAAAGCTTCTTCTATCGTCTGTTGAATGCTGGGGGCGTTCTTCTGCCTCTGCCATCCGCCATAAGCCGTTCCATCATATTCGATTTTCAGTCCAATGCGCATGTTCAGTAACCCAATGCAATAAAGACAATTTGCGCCGCAATGATGATCATGGCAATATAATCAATACCGCCCAGCTTAAATACTTTCAACCGTGTCCGATTTTCTCCGCCATGATAACATCTGGCTTCCATGGCCAGTGCAAGTTCTTCTGCCCGCTTAAATGCGCTGATAAACAGCGGGATCAAAACCGGCAGCATATCCTTCATCCGCGAAATCAGACTTCCCGAATCAAAAGACGCGCCTCTGGCTGTCTGCGCTTTCATAATACGATCCGTTTCCTCCACCAAAGTAGGAATGAACCGCAATGCAATGCTCATCATCAATGCCATTTCATGTACGGGAAATTTTATTTTTGCCAATGGACGAAACAGGCTTTCGATAGCATCAGTAATCTCTTTAGCAGAAGTTGTAAAGGTGAGCATTGTGGAAATCAGCACTAACAAAATCAGACGTACCGCCATTTCCGTAGCCCGCAATATGCTTTCCGTATAAATATGAATAAAACTCCATTGAAAAAGCGTTGTTTCCCCTTTTACAAAAAAGGCATTCAGTATAAAGGCAATCAAAATCACCAGCCACATGGATTTAATACTTTTCAGCACAAATTTAAACGAAACTTTACTGGAGATGATCATCAGCATTAACAAAACTGTCACCGAAACGTATCCCCATACCGAATGAATAAAGAAGATCAATACGATAAGCGTAATGGTCAATACCAGTTTCAATCGTGCATCCAGCCGATGCATGAAGGAGTTTCCGGGGAAATATTGGCCAATGGTCACATTCTGTATCATTGTTGTTTTCCCTCCTTCAATTTTTGCAGCAGAATTGTTTTTAGCTGTTCATACTGAATAACATCCTTCGGGAGATCAAAACCTTTATCCCGCAGCAAATCAGCAAATTGAGCTACCTCCGGTAAATCCAAACTGGCTGCCTTCAATTTCTCATAATCGGAAAAAATTTCTGCGGGAGTTCCCTCCATCAACAGCTCGCCTTCATTCATTACCAGTACTTTCTTGGTATACTCCGCTAAGTTATCCATATTATGAGAGACCATCAGGATGGTGATGCCGCATTCATTCAGGCTTTTAGTCAATTGCATAAAATTTTCTCGCCCCATAGGATCAAGCCCGGCAATCGGCTCATCCATAATAAGAATTTTGGGCTCCATCGCAAGAACTCCGGCAATTGCCACCTTTCTCTTTTGCCCTCCCGAAAGAGAAAATGGTGATTTGTCGCGGAATAGATCATAATCCAAATCTACCAAATCCATGGCAGCTTTCACTCTGCGCTCGACTTCTTTCGGCTCAATCCCCATTTTAGTCGGCCCATAGGCGATATCTTTTTCCACGCTTTCTTCAAAAAGTTGATATTCCGGATATTGAAAGACAACACCAACCAGCTTGCGCAGTTCTCTCTTATCCTGCTTTTTATCAGAAAAATCAATGCCGTTGATGTAAACTTTTCCTTCGTAGCCTTTCAGCAATCCGCTGATGATTTGCATCAAAGTAGACTTTCCGCTGCCTGTATGCCCAACAATTCCAACAAACTCCTGATCCTGTATTTCAAAAGAGACATCTTTTAAGGCCTGATGTTCAAAAGGTGTCCCAGGCATATAGGTATAGGAGAGATGCTCTACTTTAATCGACATAATTCCTCCGCAAAAGCCTGTGTATTCAAAGTGGGCTGTATGTCTATTCCGGCCTCTGCCAACTCTCTGGAAAGCAGCGCCGTAAAGGGCGCAATCAGGCCCGCTTTTTCCAGCAGTTCTTTATCAAAAAAGATTTCAGAAGGGCTTCCTTCGCGCAGTACAAATCCATCTTTCATCACAATCAATCTGTCTGCATCCACCGCTTCATCCATATAATGTGTAATCAAAATAATAGTGATATGCTCTTCTTTATTCAGTTTTTTAATGATGGAGAGAATATCTTTCCTGCCTTTGGGATCCAGCATTGCAGTTGACTCATCAAATAAAATCAATTGCGGCTTCATTGCCAAGACACCGGCAATGGCAATTCGCTGCTTCTGGCCACCCGAAAGCATATGCGGTGCATGATGACGGTACTCCTCCATATGCACAGTTTTTAATGCATAGTCAATCCGCTCATAAATTTCTTCCCGGGGCAATCCGAGATTTTCCGGTCCAAAAGCAATATCTTCTTCTACAATCGTCGCCACCAGTTGGTTGTCCGGATTCTGAAAAACCATTCCTGCCGTTTTACGGATATCCAGCATATTTGCTTCCTGGGCAGTATCCATACCTGCCACAACCATCTTACCACTGGTTGGAAGATTCAAAGCATTGACCAGTTTTGCAAAAGTGGATTTTCCGCTGCCATTCCTGCCCAATACCACTACAAATTCCCCTTGCTCAACCTGGATATCTACTCCATTCAAAGCAAATGTATAATTTCCTTCTTCGGAAACATAAGCAAATTTGAGTGCGCTGGCATCAACCATTTTTCTTACTTCCATCCTTTTGCTCCCTTTATTTAACAAAACGAGGCTTAAGCGTTTGCTAAAGCCTCGTTTCTCTTATGCCAGTATTAAACAAGTTCCAATACTACCATCTCAGCAGCATCGCCGCGTCTCGGGCCCATTTTGATGATACGGGTATATCCACCGCCCTGACCCAAAGCTTCCGCTCTTGTAGCGTATCTGGGAGCAAGCTCTCTGAAAAGCTTTTCCACCACCGGGAATCTATTTTCCTTTGTACGCTCTTTATACTGAGATTTGCTCTCTTTTTCAAGTTTCTCCGGCCTTACGTTATAGAGTTCTGCGATCAGCTGACGTCTGACAGCAAGTTTTGCAGGTGCATCTACCGTAAACTCCTGCTCCACAACATTGCCTTTCTCGTCTTTTACGGACTTGGTAACCGTAACTGTATTTTTATGCTGAGCAATGGCCTTGGTAATTTGCTTTTCAGCAATTCTCTGCACTTCCTTTGCACGGGCCTTCGTAGTGACGATTTTGCCTTTCCAAAGAAGAGCAGTTACCTGGCTTCTCAACATCGCTTTTCTCTGATCGGAAGGTCTGCTAAGCTTATTGTATGCCATACAAATCTGCCTCCTAATTGTATATCTTACTCAAATATTAGTCATTTTGCCGAAGACTCAGCCCCAGTGCAGCCAATTTCTGCTGTACTTCTTCCAGAGATTTTCTGCCCAGGTTACGAACCTTCATCATTTCTTCTTCGTTTTTCTTGATCAATTCCTCTACTGTATTGATCCCCGCGCGCTTCAAGCAGTTATAGGAACGAACGGAAAGGTCAAGTTCTTCAATGGTGATTTCCATGATCTTTTCCTTTTTGGCATCTTCTTTGGCAACCATGATTTCCACATCGCCAACATGTGATGTCAGCCCTACAAACTGACCGAGATATTCATAAAGTATCTTTGCTGCCAACGAAACTGCTTCATCTGCAGGAATGGAACCATTTGTCCAGACTTCCAGTGTCAGCTTATCGTAGTCAGTCACCTGACCAACACGGGTATTCTCCACCGTAAAGTTTGCCTTTGTTACAGGCGTGTAGAGAGAATCCATCGGAATCACGCCAATCGGCATGCCCTCTTCTTTATTCTTATCTGCAAGTACATAGCCTCTGCCATGCCCGATTACAATTTCCATATCAAGCGTGGCACCGTCATCCAGCGTTGCAATATGCAAATCAGGATTAACGATTTCAACATCGGCATCAAAGCTAATATCAGCCGCTGTAACTTCTTTGGGACCAACGACATTCAGCGTAAGAGTTTTGGGTTCATTGGAGAACAGACGAGCACACAGGCCCTTCAGATTCAACACAATGTTAGTAACATCTTCCCGAACTCCCGGAATTACCGTGAATTCGTGCAGCACGCCATTGATTCTGATCTTTGTCACTGCAACACCAGGCAGGCAGGAAAGCAAAACTCTCCGCAGCGAATTGCCCAGCGTTGTGCCGAACCCTTTTTCCAAAGGTTCCATAACAAATTTGGCATAGCTCTTGTCGTCACTCTTCTCAACGCATTCTATCTTAGGCTTTTCAATTTCCAGCATTAGCGAAAAAACCTCCTTAATGCTTTATAGTTGACCGGCGGCTATATAATTACTTGGAGTAAGATTCGACAATGAGGTTTTCTGCGATCGTAAGATCAATATCTTCCCTCTCAGGCAAAGCTACTACAGAGCCGCGTAAATTTTCAGCATCAAATGTGAGCCACTTCGGAATCGGTTTTCCAGCCTGCTCGATTATCTGCTTGAAACGATCTGTTCCTGCACTTCTTTCTTTTACAGCAATTTCCTCACCTACACTTACACGATAGGAAGGAATATCAACTTTCTTGCCATTTACAGTAATATGGCCATGCATAACAAACTGCCGTGCCTGTGCTCTGGATTCACCAATACCCAGGCGATAAACAACATTGTCCAGTCTGCGTTCAAGCAAAGAAAGCATATAAGCACCTGTCACGCCATGCTGTTTGGCAGCCAGTGCAAAATAAGATCTGAACTGTTTTTCCTGCATACCATAAGCTCTCTTGACTTTCTGCTTTTCTCTGAGCTGAAGGCCATACTGAGAAACTTTCTTTCTGCTGGTGCCATGCTGGCCGGGAGCCGCAGGGCGTCTTGCAAATGCACATTTATCTGTATAGCAGCGATCACCTTTCAAAAAGAGCTTGCAGCCCTCTCTGCGGCAAAAACGGCATACAGGACCTGTATATCTAGCCATGAACCAATACCTCCTTATACCCTTCTGCGTTTGGGCGGACGGCATCCATTATGGGGGATGGGCGTCACGTCTTTAATCAGCGTGATTTCCAAACCTGCCGTCTGCAATGCGCGGATAGCAGCTTCTCTTCCTGAACCCGGGCCCTTTACATATACTTCCACCGTCTTCAGACCATGCTCCATCGCCGCTTTAGCAGCTGTTTCTGCTGCCATCTGCGCCGCAAACGGAGTAGATTTTCTGGAGCCACGGAAGCCAAGAGCACCCGAGCTGGACTGAGACAAGGCATTGCCCTGCATATCAGACATGGTTACAATCGTATTATTGAAAGAAGAACGGATATGGGCAGCGCCGCGCTCAATATTCTTTTTCTCTCTGCGCCTTCTGCTAACTTTTACTGTTTTAGCCATCGCTTAAGCCTCCTCCTTATTTCTTCTTGCCCGCTACTGTACGCTTCGGGCCTTTTCTGGTACGAGCATTCGTCTTAGTGCGCTGACCGCGAACGGGCAAACCTCTTCTATGACGAACACCTCTTACACAACCGATTTCCATCAATCTCTTGATGTTCAGGTTGATTTCTCTTCTGAGATCGCCTTCTACATGATAGTTTTTATCTATATATTCTCTGATCTTGGTGGCGTCATCCTCAGAGAGATCTTTTACTCTGATATCCGGATCAACGCCTGTTGCAGCAAGAATATCCTGAGAAGACTTCAGACCAATGCCGTATATATAGGTAAGGCCAATTTCAATACGCTTCTCTCTTGGCAAGTCTATTCCGGCAATACGTGCCATTAACTTCTACCTCCGGTTTAATTTCTTTTGATATTCCATATATACATAAGCATTGGTTAAAAAGATAACGCAATATGGATATACAAATTAGCATATATCCATACAGCCGCTGCGTATATATTTATAACTTCTGCTTAATGGTAGGATATGTCAGGAACGGGAACCCTGTCTCTGTTTATGCTTGGGGTTCTCGCAGATAACCATTACTTTACCATTGCGCTTAATGACTTTGCATTTTTCGCAGATTGGTTTAACAGACGGTCTAACTTTCATTTTGCGTACCTCCTGGGTAAAATGATTTCAGCAATTAAGAATTTCTGAAATCACAACATGCGCGATAAAATATAAGACTGCGCACTTTTATATTTTATCTGTCTTTTGCAGTAATTGCAATGTTTTTTTTAAAAATTTTTACAAATCTTCTCGATAATATCAGCGAAAATCAGTTTTTTCCTCTCCAGATGATTCTTCCTCTGGATAAATCATAAGGGGAAAGCTCAACTGTCACCTTATCACCCGGTAAAATCCGAATATAATTCATTCTAAGTTTTCCGGAAATGTGGGCCAATACCTTATGCCCATTTTCTAATTCCACTTCAAATGCAGCATTGGGATAAGCTTCTGTAACAATTCCCTCGACTTCGATTACATCACTTTTAGACAAGCTATTTCTCCTTACTTATTTCTATCGCCGTTATACGGTCGAGCGCATTTCTTATTTCCGCATCCAAAAGGGGAGCCCCTTTTTCAATCGCTTCTGCGATCTCAGTTGCAACATAAGGTCTGCAGAGCAAATGTTTTTTCTTTTTCAGCTTCGGTCTTTCCAGTTTACGAGTTGCTCCATCTGTCAGCAGAACATATTCTTCATTTACAATCCCACAGATGATGAAATATCGGTTTTTGCCTCGTCCGGCCTTTGCCTTGCAAACTCTCCCGATGCACAAATTATCATTCATACAATTCCTCATGCAATCGTTAAAATGCTGCAGGGGCCATCTTCTGTAATCACGATGGTATTCTCATAATGGGCAGACAAACTGCCATCTCGTGTAGAAGCAGTCCATCCATCGGGTGCAACCACCACTCTATGAGTCCCCAGCGTAAGCATCGGCTCAATAGCAATCACCAAACCGGGACGCATAACCGGCCCTTTTCTGGATGTGCTGAAATTAGGAACTTCGGGATCCTCATGTAAATCCTGGCCTAACCCATGACCTACATATTCTGTAACAACACCCAAATCATATGCTCTTGCATGTTGCTCTACAGCTTTGCTGATATCTCCGATTCGATTGCCTGCCACAGCTTTTTCGATTCCTTTAAAAAAGGATTCCTCTGTAACTCGGATCAACATTTCGGCTTCAGGTGAAATATTGCCTACGCCAACTGTACGGGCCATATCCGAATGATATCCATGCAGATAGGCGCCCATATCGATGCTGACAATATCTCCTTCTTCCAATCGGCGCTTTCCCGGTATCCCATGAACAATTTGCTCATTGATTGAGATACATGCCGTTCCCGGAAAACCACCGTATCCTTTAAAAGAAGGCTTAGCGCCCGCTCCCACAATATAGTGATATGCAATTGCATCCAGCTCTGCGGTTGTAATGCCCGGTTCTACAGCTGCCAACACTTTATCCATTGCTGCAGCCGCAATCAGTGCAGCTTCCCGCATCCGCTTGATTTCTTCTGCCGATTTTAAATTGATCATTTTACACGCTCGATAATTTCAGAAATTGCATCCACTTTCGTCTGAATATCGCCATTTGCATCAATATCATGCACCAGGCCTTTTGCCTTATAATATTCAACCAAAGGTGCTGTTTCTGCCAGATATACATCAAAACGTTTACGAATCGTCTCTTCTGTATCATCTGCTCTGGTATAAAGTTCTCCACCGCATTTTTCGCAGGTCTCTTCTTTATACCAACTGACGTTATAAACTGCGCCGCACTGCCGGCACAATCTACGTCCGCCAATACGCTCTACTACCACATCCACCGTTGTGTACAGATTAATCACTGCATCGATTTTTGCAATCGCATCCAATGCTTCTGCCTGTGCAACCGTACGGGGAAATCCATCGAACATAATGCCTGCCTGTGTCTTGGAAAGTCTGCCTTTGACCATATCAATGATCACACTGTCAGGAACCAGCTTGCCTTCTTCAATATACTGTTTTGCAAGCTTGCCTAACTCGGTGCCCTTCTTCATCTCTTCACGGAGCATATCGCCCGTGGAGAGATGTTCAAGGCCGGCAGTGGCTACCAGTTTAGAGGCAACCGTGCCTTTTCCTGCACCGGGAGGGCCAAGAAAAATCAAGTTCATCCTGCTTCTCCTTAGTTTAAAAAGCCCTTGTAATGGCGCATCATCATTTGCGCTTCCAACAACTGCGCCGTTTCCAATGCAACGCTTACCATAATCAACAGCCCAGTTGCACTAAATGTGGAAGTAAGCTTGGTAATTTGAGTAAACAATGTGGGGATTACCGCCAAAATTGCCAGGAATACTGCTCCGAACAAGGTCAGCTTGCTAAGAATTCTGGAAAGATAATCCGAAGTGGGCTTTCCAGGGCGAATACCCGGAATAAACCCGCCGTACTGCTGAATATTCTTAGATACATCTACCGGATTGAACGCAATCTGAGAATAGAAATAGGTGAAGAAAATAATCAGCACGGCATAAATCAGCGCATATAATATACTGCCCGTTCCAAGGAATTTAGTATACCATGTATAGAAAGCACTATTGGGCCAGAACTGCGCAATCATAGCCGGGAACTGTACAAAAGTCATTGCAAAAATAATCGGCATAACACCGGATTGGTTTACCTTTATCGGAATAAAAGTAGCCTGACCGCCGTACATTTTTCTTCCAACCACACGTTTTGCATACTGCACCGGAACTCTGCGTTCTCCCTGATCCACATAGGTAATAGCAGTAATAATCACCAACACACCAATGATGACGCCGATAAATGCCAGAATGCTCAGTTCTCCGGAAATCATTGCAGAAATCAGAGAAATCGCCTGCCCGGGAACTTCCGCAACCAAACCTGTGAAAATAAGCAATGAAATACCATTGCCAATACCTTTTTGGTTAATTTGTTCACCCATCCACATCATCAAGGCTGTACCTGCCGTCAGGCACAGGAAGATGGTGATATAATTGAAGAGATCGGTAGACTCTACTGCACTGCTGCCCAAGCCCCACAAAATACCGGCTGCCTGAATGAAGCCCAGTGCGCCTGCAACATAGCTTGTAATCTTGGAAATTTTTTTCTGACCATCTTCACCAGCTTTGTAAAGTCGTTCCAAAGCAGGAATTGCAAGT
>CAMEMG010000053.1:0-10574 GCA_945927325.1 uncultured Clostridia bacterium
AGATATTAAAGAGCATTCAATTTCGTTTTCCTGTATATTATCAAGGGAACGAAGCCGATATGTTTATTCCGAATTTCGAAAACACAGTCGAGACGGTATGTATCTTGTCCAAACTAAAATCGACGCAGCACATTGAAGTTGAGCTGGATATGGACGAGTTGGATTTGACCAATGCGGAGAAGAAAGCTACCTATCAAGAGATCAAGGATTATGTGCTGGAGCATACCGGATTGAAGGTCAGCAGCCTGTATATCGCACAGGTGAAGCAGAAATGCGGCATTATTGAGCGTAAAAACTACAATAAACCGAAGTTTGAGGACGCAAAACAGCCGCAATGCCCGCCGGATAAAGAAAAAGCAATCAAGGAGGCATTGAAGCACTTCGGGATAATCTAAGGAGGGCGGATATGACACATTTGATTTCTTGTGAGTTCAACATGGATAGATATTTTGTTGGCTATAATAACAGGATAGTATTTTTATTTTTTCTGATGTAAAGTGGAATATATGCATTGAAAGTTTTTTAATATTTGCCCCCGGAAGAATATGGAGAGAAGTATGGCTTTTGATTATAAGAAAGAGTATAAAGAGTTTTACATGCCAAAAAATAAGCCGACTATCATCACGGTGCCAAGCATGAATTATACTGCAGTTCGCGGACAGGGCGATCCCAATCAGGAGGATGGGGTGTATAAACAGGCGATAGGATTGCTCTATGGTATTGCGTTTACGATTAAGATGAGTAAAAAAGGTAATCATCAGATAAATGGTTACTTTGATTATGTTGTTCCGCCACTGGAAGGATTCTGGTGGCAGGAAGGCATCGCAGGCATTGATTATGCGCATAAGGAAGAATTTCAATGGATTTCTGTCATTCGTTTGCCGGATTTTGTAACAAAATCGGACTTTGATTGGGCAGTAGAAGAGGCTGCAAAGAAAAAGAAAACAGATTTTTCCAAGGTTGAATTTCTGACCTATGAGGAGGGACTATGCGTTCAGTGTATGCATATTGGGGCTTATGATGATGAACCTGCAACGGTAGCGCTGATGCATGAGTTCATGGAGCAACAGGGATATGCATTGGATATTACGGAGCAAAGGTGGCATCATGAGATTTATTTAAGTGATGCCAGAAGAGTGGCTCCGGAAAAACTAAAGACTGTGATCCGGCATCCGATACGGGAAAGATAAGAAGGATTAGCGGAATTGAAAAATCTCTTGATTGTTGTAAAGAAGCATGTAGAGGAAGCAAAAAATTCTGTCATGCATTGTTTGATGCTGAACTGATTTTGGATGCTAGCGGGAATATAGTACGGATAAGAGATTTGGCTGTCAAGTATGTTAATTGGCTGGTGATGCGCAATGGGAAACAGGAAGTTTTCGCTTTTTGTGCTTTGGAGGGCAATTTGATTAAATAGGAGCGCTGATGTAATGGCAAATATCATCACAAGTATTCGGATTCTTTGCAGTTTCGGTTTACTGTTCTGCCCGGCATTATCTTCTGCATTTTATGTGTTGTATATTGTGGCAGGTCTTACAGATATCATTGACGGTACAGTAGCAAGAAAAACCGGTACAGTCAGTGAATTTGGCTCTAAGCTGGATACCCTTGCCGATTTTTTCTTAGTTGTGATCTGCCTTATAAAATTGCTGCCAATCTTCCATATTCCGGTGTGGAGCTATTTATGGATTGCTGTTATCGCGCTAATTAAAGCAGTCAATTTGATTTCCGGTTATGTGATGCGAAAACAATTGGTGACTTTACACACTGTGATGAATAAGTTGACCGGAATATTGCTGTTTGTTTTGCCAATGACATTATCGATTCTTGACCTGCAATACAGTGCGCTGGTTGTCTGCGCAGTTGCAACCTTTGCGGCAATACAGGAGGGGTACTATATCAGCACTGGAAGAGGAATATCGGATTGATATCTGATGAAATGAAATCTGGATACAATCTGATAGAAGTGTAAGTATACGAGAAAAAGCTTTCAGATATAGGGAAAAATTAAAATGTGAAGCCGGCGGTAAATCTATCTCTGATTAGAATGTCCGTAATAAAACAGGATGGCCTAAAAGCCATCCTGTTTTATTTATTCTAATTCAAAGGCGCCGGTGTGGAAGTTGATAGAAGAGGCTATCGTTGAAATAGGCCGCTACAATGTAATCGATTTTAGGGATACCGAAATTGTAGGCGTTATGAGTTGGAGCGTTTGAAGTGTTTGCGAGTCTTGAAAGTAAAGAAACTTTCGAAAAAGCTTTTAGGCAGCATCTTTAACGATAATTCGCTTTTTTAGGTGCCAAAATATATGATACAGAGGAGATATATGATATAATACGATTAAAATTTTGCAATAGCAGTTAAAAAATAATAATTTGGGGATTATTTATTGGAGGATATATTTTTATGCGGATAGGGACAACAAAAGAACTGAAAAATCATGAATACCGGGTAGGTCTTACGCCGGATAACGTAATGGCATACGTGAGTAATGGGCATGAAGTGTATGTGGAAAAAACTGCGGGCATAGGTGCCGGATTTAGTGATGCAGAATATGAAGCTGCGGGTGCAGTGATTTTAGAGACACCTCAAGAGGTTTTTGATTGCTGCGATATGATTGTGAAAGTCAAGGAGCCTGAGGCATGCGAATATGAATATTTGCGGGAGGGTCAAATTCTTTTTACTTATCTGCATTTGGCAGCGAATAAGAAATTGGCCGAAGTACTGTTGGAAAAAGGCGTGAAGGCGGTTGCTTTTGAAACGATAACGGATTCCGCGGGAAATTTACCTTGCCTGCGCCCGATGAGCCAGATCGCAGGGCGCCTATCCATTCAGGAAGGTGCAAAATATATTGAGCAATCCTATGGAGGCCGCGGCATCCTGTTGGGAGGGGTTCCCGGAGTGGAACGCGGAAAAATTGTGATTATCGGAGGCGGTGTGGCCGGCACTTATGCTGCAAAAGCGGCAGTGGGAATTGATGCGCAGGTTACCTTGCTGGATGTGAATCCCAATAGATTGGCCTACATTGAAGATATTTTCGGAGCCAGTGTAACCACGCTGTATTCTACAGAAGCGAATATCCGCAAATGTCTGGAAACGGCAGATTTGGTGATTGGCTCTGTATTGATCCCTGGCGGCTCCACACCAAAGCTGGTCAGAAGGGAACATTTGAAATTAATGAAAAAAGGTTCGGTGATTGTGGATATTGCAATTGATCAGGGTGGGTGCTGTGAATCCTCGCATGTAACGACGCATGATGATCCGATATTTATTGAAGAAGGAGTAGTACACTACTGTGTGGGTAATATGCCCGGTGCAGTTCCGAATACTTCTACTGTGGCGCTTGCCAATACCACCATTAAATATGGTTTAATGATGGCCAACTATGGGTTGGAAAAAGCTGTCTCGATGGATGCAGGATTGAGAAATGGTGTAAATATTTATCGCCATAAATGTGTCAATAAGAATGTGGCAGACAGCTTAGGGTTAAAGCTGGAAGACATGTAAAAGGATATCAATCCCATGAATTTTCTCAATTCATGGGATTTTCATTTTGGCGGCAATGAAATAGGTGAAGCAAGGGCAAAACGTGTTAGCAGATCGTAAAAAATAGAAGTAAAATGATGCGTATGGAAAATTTTGTGGTATTCTTCTATAGAGATGTATTCGGACAGCGCTGAAAATGATGCGGAAAGGAGCACAGGAATGGCAGAAATCAATGGGCAGCAGGTATTGGAACTGGCGACAAAGGCAGGAAAAATTCTGCTGGAGAGCGGTGCGGAGATATTTCGCGTAGAAG
The DNA here is from genome assembly GCA_945927325.1 of uncultured Clostridia bacterium. Taxonomy (GTDB): domain Bacteria; phylum Bacillota; class Clostridia; order Christensenellales; family Christensenellaceae; genus QANA01. Next base: position 3,800 of record CAMEMG010000053.1, read on the forward strand.
AAACGATGCGCCGCATTATGGAGTATTACGGAATAGAGACTGCAGGATTTGCTGTGATGGGAAATGCAATTATAGCAACCTGCAATATGCAGGGACAGGCGCAGAGTGCAAAAATAGAACATATTCCCGTCAGCAGTGTACGCCTGGATAAAATTACTGAGGTGAACCAGTTATCCAGGGAAATTGAAAAGGGAAAGTATACCTGCGAACAAGCGTGGAAGAAACTGGAAACAATAGAAAAAATGGAAAAACCGGCATTTTGGCTGCAGGTGCTGGCTTCGGGTATGGGCAGCGCTTGTTTTTGCGCATTGCTGCGGGCAGATTTTATGGATTTTGTGGCAGTATGTGCAGTCAGTATGATACTATACTTTTTCATGTATTTTGTCAGCGATAAACATCTGTCACGGTTGGTGGGAAATTTGTGCAACAGCGCATTGATTGCGTTGTTGTGCATACTTTGTTGTAGGATCGGATTTGGGAAAAATCTTGGCAATATGGTGGTTGGTTCCATTACACAGTTAATTCCGGGCGTTGCCCTGACCAGTGGGATACGGGATATGACTGGCGGTGATTATATTTCCGGCACGGTGCGCCTGTTGGATGCATTGCTTGGATTTATCAGCATCGCCGTTGGAGTGGGCGTCACCTTTGCTTTTTGCCGTTCTCTTTGGGGAGGAATTTTATTATGATTCTTCAAATAGGCATGGCGGCTGCAGGGACTATTGCATTTTCTCTGCTCTTTGGCGTGCAAAAGCAGTATTATCTTTATTGCGGTCTGATCGGCGGAGCCGGTTGGGGAGTTTATTTAGCATTGACAGAATATATTGGCTGCGGTAAAACCACCTCAATCTTTTTTGCAACAGTGCTGATTATGTTATTATCCCGTTTTTTTGCAGTGTATAAACAATGCCCGGCAACGGTATTTATTCCCGGCATTCTTCCACTGATTCCGGGTACCAGCATTTATCAGACGGTTTACTATTTGGTGAACAATCAATTGCAGGAGTCACTTGTTCAGGGATTGGCTGCAATTAAGATGGTAGGCGCTATTATTTTAGCGATTGCCTTGGTTTTTGAACTGCCCAGCGGAATGTTCCGATTTTTCCATATTAAGAGAAATAACTATTGAATTGCACATTTTTTGTAAATAAGCAGATAGAAAAATTGCTTTTAAAGAGCGAATGGGGTAAAATGAAACAGTATCACAAAAAGGAGTTTTCCCTGAATATGAAGAAAATGAGAAGAATAACAGCGGCTTTGCTGCTTGCTGTTTTTATGATGGGGCTGGCGGGCTGTGCAGAAGAGAAAAATCTCTTGAAGCCTTTTGAAGAAAAAGAGCATGAGGCAAGTTATTACGTTTCCTTGGGTGAGTATCTCGGCGTAGAAGCGCAGCTGGTGAAAGCGGAAGAAGTAACCCCGGAAATTCTGGACTTGAATATCCGACAGATGCTATATAGCTATGCAGAATATGAACAGGTAGAGCGTGCTGCAGCCGAGGGCGATAAAGTGGTTGCCAGCTATCAGGGATATATGGATGGCGAACTGTTTGAAGGAGGCTCCGCTTCCAGCGAATCGATTATTCTTGGCCTTGGTGAATATATTCCCGGGTTTGAAGAAGGCATTGTGGGGATGCAGGTTGGTGAAACCAAACAGGTGGATGTGACTTTCCCGGAAGACTATTGGTCGGCAGATTTTGCAGGAAAAGATGCCTATTTTGAGATCGTGTTGGAAGAAGTCTATCAGGCAGAGCTTCCCGAATATAACGATGCATTTGTAGCGGAAAATCTTTCGTATGATACGGTAGCGGCTTATGAAGAGGGATTGGAAGCCAGTTTGAAAGCGCAGTTTGCGGAAGAAGCAGAGACTGCACAGTTGCAGGCGATTTGGGAAGTGGTGCGCAGCAACTGCACGTTTAACTCTTACCCCGAAAGCCAGATTGAGGCGTATGTCGCGGAATATGTGGATTATTACACTTCTTTGGCGCAATACAGCAATTCCGAATTGAATGATTATCTCCAGGCCAATTACGGGATCACCGAAGAGGAGTTTACGGAGACTGTTTACGGATGGGCATATACGGAAATCGGCGATGAGCTGATTGTGCGAGCGATTGCAGAAGCAGAGGGCATGGAACTTGGTGAAGAAGAATATGAGCAGGAAAAACAATCGCTGATGCAGTCCTTGGGATATGCTTCCGATGAGGATTTTGAAAGCGTGTACGGTTCGATGTTTGAAGATTACTATGGAAAAGATAATATTACACAGGCAATTTTGCAGAACAGAGTCTACGATTTGGTAGTGGACAACGCAAAGCTGGTGTAAAAAAAATTGTCTGAACTTTTTGATTTTCAGATGAAATTCAGGGTATTTTAAAAAAATACTATATAATGAAGTTGCGAAAGCGTGGTTTTCGCATAGCATCGATAAATTCTCGCATGAGGGTTTATAAATAAACTTTTCCTTTCCTATTAAAAGTGGCGGTGTATTCACAAAATACACCGCCATCTTTTTTGCCGATAAGCGAGGAAATAGGATTTAACAGTTAGTCAAATTTGGGCTTAAAGCCTTTTCATAAGCTAATTGTAAAAAGCATCGTTCGTCCTGCAATTCACCCGCATAGGGATAAGAGACTGCAATTTTTTCAAAAGCAGAGAGTGCGTGTGCGGCTTTTGTCATATCTTTTTCCAAAAGGATTGCTATCGTATAAAGTAAACGCTGTGTGCTGAGCGAATGCTTGTACAATTGGAGATATTTTTTCAAATCGGCATTGTAAGATTGCTGAGCAGCGCCGTTTTCCCCCTGAAGCAACTGCAGATAGAGCAGTTCGCAGCGCAACTGATTGCTCAGAAAAGAAGAAAGGGATTGGGTGGCCAGCAGGGATTGTATCTGTTGCGCTGCCTGCGTAAAGGAATGGCGAGCTAACAGATTGCTGCAGTGTAATACGGCGACAGTACCGATGAGCGGGTTGCGCAAATCGGCGTCGGAGGGAAGTGCAAAAAAATCTTCGGGGAGGGAGGCAAATCCGTTGCCCTCTGTCAGATGACGGATAGTCTGCAACTGAATACGCATGGCCTGCAGGGCGATGGGATCTTTCTGGGCGGAAAATAAATTTTTTCCATCATTGGCCAACCCTTCGAATTCCATAGGGATGCCGTTGAGCAACAGGGCAAAGGCATTCCAGGCTGCCAAATAAAAACAAAACAGAGAAAATAGAGAAAGGGGAAGCCAATAGTAAAGCAGGCCGGTTAATAAAAGAAAAAACAGATTGGCGAGCAATCCTCCGGCATGGTAAAGGCGATAAAGATAATCTCCGGAGTTTGTCTCGGGCGGCAGCATCAGACATTGCCCGCCTGTTCCATGCAGGTTATAGCGCCCAAACCGAAATCCGGATGCTGTTTTTAACAGGATCCAATTGCCTAACCGAAAAGAGAGGAATCGGTATCCCGAAAGCAGGCCGAACAAACAATGCCCGCTTTCGTGAAGCGCGACGGAAAGAAAATAGGCAACGAACAGAAAAAATAGGGCAAACAGAATAGAGGGATAGTTTGCCGTATGCAGATAACGAAGCGTACTCCAACCGACAGCAAGCCCGTTCAGCGTGCCAATACATAACTGAAACGCAAGAGGAAACAGCTTGGAATTTTTAGGATGATTACTTTTCATGCGGATGCTCATTAATATATTGACGGGCAAAATCTTTAATGCGATCAAATGTTTCACTGCTGATAACATGTTCAATTCGACAGGCATCGGCTAAGGCAGTTTCAGGGCTGACGCCAATACACATAAGCAGCTTGGAGAACAGCTCATGGCGCTCATATACCTTTTCTGCCACTTCCAATCCCAGGGGCGTAAGCGTGAGATACCCTTTTTCATCCATTAAAATATGACCGCTTTGACGCAGATTTTTCATGGCACGGCTTACGCTGGGTTTGGTAAAACCGGTTTCAGCGGCAACATCGATGGAGCGCACTTCACTTTGCTTTTTGCTGAGTATGTAGATCGTCTCCAAATAATTTTCTGCTGATTCATATATTTTCATGGCAGGATTCCTTTCACGGCAATGGAACTTAATTTATATTAACAATAACAAAAAGTACTGTGTTTGGCAAGAAATGCAGGGCCTTTTCCATCATGACAGGTGTCATAAATGGTGTATTTTTTTGTAAAGAAAGTATTGACAATCGACGGAAGATGGCATAATATATACATGGTTAGCGAATGCTAACTATAATTTTTCTTATATAGTTAGCATAGGCTAATTATATAAGCTTGGAAAGGGAGAACAAAAATGATGCCGTTGGTTTTGGCAGAGCTTGGAGAAGAGAATACCATTCGCAGGATCGGCGGAACTCCGGAAGTCAAAAAACATTTGGCTGATCTTGGGTTTGTAGTAGGCGGTAGTGTGAGTATTATAAGCGCGTTGGGCGGCAATGTGATCGTCAATGTGAAGGAATCTCGTGTGGCGATTAGCGAGGAAATGGCTCGGAAAATCCTTATTTGATTTTTATCAGATAGTGAAAATATGGCATAAGGAGGAAAAATGCAATGAAAACACTGAGAGAGGTGAAGGTTGCACAGACGGTAAAAGTTGTCAAACTGCATGGAGAAGGTGCCGTAAAGCGCCGCATTATGGATATGGGCTTGACAAGAGGAACGGAAGTATATGTGCGCAAAGTGGCGCCGCTTGGGGATCCTATCGAAGTGACGGTACGCGGTTATGAACTTTCGCTGCGTAAAGCGGATGCGGAAATGATTGAAGTGGAATAAGAGTCATCGTATCATTAAAAAAAGGATATATTTTTTTTGAATATAAGTTAGCTATTGCTAACTTAATAAAGAAGAGGATTTTAAAATGAGTTTACGTATTGCGCTTGCAGGCAACCCTAACAGTGGTAAGACTACACTGTTTAACGCGCTGACCGGTTCCAATCAGTTTGTGGGTAACTGGCCGGGTGTTACAGTGGAGAAAAAAGAAGGCAAATTGAAAAAACATGACGATGTAATCATTACCGACCTTCCCGGAATTTATTCACTTTCTCCCTATACATTGGAGGAAGTGGTTTCGAGAAATTATTTGGTTGGAGAACGCCCGGATGCAATCCTGAATATTGTTGATGGCACGAATTTGGAGCGGAATCTCTATCTGACGACACAGTTAACGGAACTGGGAATTCCTGTGGTGATTGCCATTAATATGATGGATATCGTGAAGAAAAACGGGGATCACATTAATACAGAGGAATTATCCAGACAATTAGGCTGCAAAATCGTTGAAATCTCTGCCTTGAAAGGTACCGGTATTCAAGAAGCGGCAGAAGCAGCAATTGATGCTGCCAAAAATGTCAAGACAGTGCCGATGCATACTTTCTCGGGTGTGGTAGAGCATGCGCTGGCACATATCGAGGAGGCAGCAGTGCATAGGTTGCCGGAAGAACAACAACGCTGGTATGCGATTAAAATTTTTGAGCGTGATGAAAAAGTGTTGCAGGAATTGAAACTGGATACGGATTTGCTCGCTCATATGGAAAACGACATTCAGGCGGTAGAGCAGGAAATGGATGATGATGCAGAATCCATCATCACCAATGAGCGCTATCTTTACATAGCTTCTATTATGAAAGCGTGCTATAAGAAAAAGCATACGGGAAAACTCTCTACATCCGATAAAATTGACCGTGTAGTGACGAATCGCTGGTTGGGATTACCGATTTTTGCATTGGTGATGTTTCTGGTCTACTATATTTCTATGGTAACCGTAGGTTCGGCTGCTACAGATTGGGCAAATGATGGCTTGTTTGGCGATGGTTGGCATCTGTTTGGAATTGGTTCGGCACAATATGAGGAAGCAGCAGAACAGTATGGCGATACAGACTTGATTATTGATGCCTTTGCATCTGAGTACGGAACAGAGGAAATTGTTCAGGCACTGGATGCAGAAGCGGAAACTTATGAAGATGAAACGGCAAAAGCAGCGCTTGATCAGTTGATTGCCCTGACGCCGTCGGATGCGTCTCTTTCCTATGAAGTAGAAGATGAAGAGACCCTGGAAGTGACAGAAGTGCCGGGTGTAACCAGAGAAGATCTGCAGGCAGCGGTGACTGAATATCTTGATACGGAATATAAAGAAGCTTATGGTGCACCTGATACTTCTGCTTACGGAATATGGGTGCCGGGCATTCCTGTCCTGGTAGAAAGCGGATTGCAAGCGATAGGAGCTGCCGATTGGTTAAGCGGTTTGATTTTGGATGGCATTGTGGCCGGTGTAGGCGCAGTACTGGGCTTTGTGCCGCAGCTGCTGGTTTTGTTCCTGCTGCTGGCATTCCTGGAAGCCTGCGGATATATGGCGCGTATTGCCTTTGTGCTGGATCGTATTTTCCGCAAATTCGGCCTTTCCGGTAAATCCTTTATCCCCATGCTGATCGGCACAGGCTGCGGTATTCCCGGCATTATGGCGTCGCGAACCATTGAAAATGAACGGGATCGCCGCATGACGATTATGACTACGACCTTCATTCCCTGCGGAGCAAAAGTGCCCTTTATTGCCATGATTGCGGGCGCAATTTTTGGAGGATCTCTCTGGATTTCCACTTCGGCTTATTTCCTGGGGATGCTTTCCATCATCGTCTCCGGCATTATGTTGAAGAAGACGAAAATGTTCTCCGGCGATCCTGCTCCTTTTGTAATGGAACTTCCTGCATATCATTGGCCGACAGCAGGCAATGTACTGAGATCGATGTGGGAACGCGGATGGTCCTTTATTAAAAAGGCAGGT
>CAMEMG010000054.1:0-10339 GCA_945927325.1 uncultured Clostridia bacterium
GCTTGGTATGCCGGATAAATATATTATGCAAAGAGGAGGATGGTCAAATGATGGTACATTAAAAAATATTTATCAACATACATTGGACAGTATAGCGAGAGAACAAAACGATCTTGCAAATCAACATTTTGAAAAAATATCACATGAAATATCACACAAAAAATAAAAAACCCGCTTATTAAGCGAGTTTTTATGGTGGGAGCAACAGGGCTCGAACCTGTGACCTCCTGCTTGTAAGGCAGATGCTCTCCCAGCTGAGCTATGCTCCCAATATGGTGACCCCTAGGAGAATCGAACTCCTGTTACCGCCGTGAAAGGGCGATGTCTTAACCGCTTGACCAAGGGGCCGTTTTCCGTGCCACATGCTATATAATACACAATCCGCAAATGCTTGTCAAGTTTTTTTTTCTTTTTCTGCCGCATACCATAAAAAACATGGTATGCGGCAGAAAAAAGATTCGTTATTGTTCCGAGTCATCCTGCGCCGTATCTGTATTATGTTCCTCAGCAGGCTGCATTTCTGCGTTTTCATCCGCCGCTATAGCTTCTTCCGAAGCCTCTTCCAGTATTTCCGTTGTTTCTGCTTGCGCTTGCGCGTTTCTTTTCTTTTTGGAAGCAATCAGAATACTGCCCATAACAGCAATTAACAGCAGACTGACACCCAGTATTCCTACTACCACCATCATAATGCCATCGTCTTCCAAAATACGGTCGATTACACCTTTCTTAGGCTGCTCCGGTTCTGGCTGAACGATCACAGGGACATCTTCCTGCGGGTTCTCTGCTTCCAGCAATAATGTGTACATTTGCTGATTTACCCGCTGCAGCGTATTTTCCTGACGGTCATACAGATAAATACCTGCTTTCCCCACAGATGGATTCATCAGATAAAGATAAGCATATTCACCATCTTCTTCATGGATCCACGCAAAAACAGCTTCATTCTGAATTAACAGTTCACCCTTTTCATAGCCCTGGGGAAAGACCACTTCTTCGCCAGGCAGCATCGGAATATAGGTATTCATCCCTACATTCAATACCTGATAGGCATAAAAAGCATCATAACCGTTATATACGAAGAACCGCCCATTTGCGCCTTCTCCATTGGTAAAGTACAACAGCGTCATATCTAAATCTTCACGATTCGCTGCCTGTACCTGTTCTCCGTTATAGACAATCGTCTTGACAGTAAAGCCTTCCGGCAAATTCACATTCTGCAGGCTCTTCCACAGATATAGCGTATTGCCGTTGACCTGCACTTCTATCGCTGTCTCCAAATCCGTAGGTTGTATAGCTTCTGAAATCTGGCTTTCCTCCGGCTTTTGCGTTTCCTTTTCCGTTTCCTTTTCCGGCTCTTTATCTGTGTTGTCAACAGGTTTGGTCTCTTCTTTTTCTTTTATCGTAATTGTCTTGCTGGCCGTAGGATTTCCTATTGTATTTCCATCCCAATCCACCATATCGCTGCCTGTCACGCTCACTTTGGCGCTGCCAGCAGCAGTTGTTTGAAAAGTCATAGTAATGCTGAGCGCAGATTTACTGGTAGAGCTGGTCTCCAAAACTACTGTTCCACTGCCACTGGCCACATTGGCATCGCCATCACCACTGGCACCCGAATACTTCAATAAAGAGGCATCATAAGAAATATAAGCCTTTACTCCTGCAAGATAAGTGCCTCCTCCGTTAAAGGAAAAAGTCACTTTCACTGTATTTCCTACTGTCACAGAGGAAGAACTGAGTGAAATGCCTGCACTGCCTGCTGCCAAAACCGGCATCGGAATTGCCAACAGCAGCAACATTGCCATATATAGTGCAATATGTTTCAAAAATTTTTTCATATCCATTCCTTTCCTTACGATTGTGTAATTTGCGACAGTTCCATGAGATGTTTCCGTACGAAAACCATATCTGCTATCGTAATCTTTCCATCCTTATTGATATCCGCCGCTGTATAATAACTATCCGACAAAGCAGAGAGTTCCATCAAATGTTTACGCGTCAAAACCAGATCTGCAATAGAAATACTCCCATCCCCATTGATATCGCCATAAATGACAATTTCAAAGCTCTGGTACACAGAACCATCGGTTTTTAAAATTTTCAGTATATCTCCTGTAACTGCCTTACCGCTGCTCTTTTTCTGATTCGCTTTGTTATACAGTACCACACTTCCGTTTTCCACCGAAAATTTACCCAGCAAAGTCGAGACCTGCGTGCTCTCCGCCACTCCTGTCAACACAGAGCCACTGATACGATAAGAAGTGCTGAATGAAGGAGTTTTTGGTGTTTCCGGCTCTTCAGGCTCTACCGGTTGTTCTGTTCTGTCTTCCGGTTTGGGTACCGCCTGTGCCGGCATATTTTCATATACCGGAATTTTAAAGATCAGAGTGCCCTGCAGAATTTCATCTGTATACGCCTTTTTCATAATCGTGGATTCAGAAGCCGGCGCCTTTACGTTGGACATATATTGATGATTATACAGATTGGATTGATTCACTACATTAAATTTCTGGAAATAAATGGTATCCTGCCCTTTGTTAATATAGCTCGTCCCCAAAAACTGAGCGCCTCCGGTAATGGATTTATATTGATTTGTCCATGGACGTCCGTAGGATCCGGAAGTACTGGCATATTTTGCACCGTTCAGTGTTGCACCACCGGTTGAAGTAGCATATGCTCCAATATTAAAGAAGTTATAGTACCCTTCATATCCGGAAACCGTGCCGTTCCCCAGCGCATTTCCTTTAGCCCCCTGCTCCTGTTTTGCCCTGGAAGCCAGATGATATGGACTGACCTCCGACAGTTGCCCGGCAGTCAGGAAAGTTTCAGCATAGCTCAGCGTCTCTTTGATATCAGGGCAGGTATAATTGCCAGACATAAAAGTCCCGGAAAGAATTGCAGAAACTCCGGCAGCTGTATATGCACCTTCCGTATAGGAAAGACATTCAAACATAAATATATTGGAAGCATTCAGGAAATTGCGCGGATCCATATAGTATTCCACTGCGGCTTTGGAAGCTGTTACCCAGGAATTGCCGTCCCGGCCAATCTGATTGCCATTCTCATCCACATCAGTCAGGTCGATATAAGCCGGGTTACTGGTATAATAAACCATGTTACGCCCGATCACCGTCTCTCCCGCTATCACTTCATTCCAGGAAAGCTCTATTTTTACAGCTTTGAACTGCCAGGAAGGATATTGTTCATGCAGGGCAATCAAGCCCGCGTAATAACTCTCCGGAAATCCCTGCTCTTGCAGATAAGCAATAAAATCGCTGCTGCTGACCGTTACATATTCTGCAAATACATAACCCGTCAGCTGTGAGCCGTTTTTTTCGCATTTCACCTGATACCAGAGACCGCCGTTAGATGCCGTTGCCTCTCCGATGATATAAACGCTGTCTCCCGCAGCCAACTTCGTAATCGAAGTATATTCAGTTCCCGGCCCTTCTCTGAAATTAACTGTGTCGTTAATCACGCCCCATTTTTCTTCATAAGCTTTTGCCGAAAAAGGAATTAACAATACCGTACATAACAGCATCAGCACACAGTACAGGGAAATTTTACGATGCATTTGTTTCATTTTATATTTCCTCGTTCTTCCTCGTTGATACCTTTCTGGAATATCAGTCTATAAGTTTTCATTTTATTATAGCATATATTTTTTCTATCGTACTCGTTTTTTCATGCCTTTTCAATGTAATTTCACATTATTCACAAATTTATATCCTTTTTCCTGTATCCAAAAAGTGCTTCTCTGTATGAAAAAAGGAACTTTTCTGACCTTCCGGACAGAAAAGTTCCTTTTAAAGCATATTTCATTTTTCTTCCTGACGGAACTCTTCTTTCAGCGTCTCATTCTCAAACCCTTCGGTACTTTCTTTCATAAAGATAACCTTAATGGTATAAAGCAGCAACTTAAAATCCATGAACAGCGAATAATTCTCAATATAATAGAGATCCATACGCACCTTGTCCTCAAAGCTGGTATTGTATTTTCCATAAACCTGCGCATAGCCGGTCAATCCGGCTTTTACTTTAGTCCGGTAACGGAATTCCGGCATCATTTCCGTATAGGCATCCGCATTTTCCAAACGTTCTGCCCGCGGCCCTACAATAGACATATCGCCTTTCAGTACATTAATCAGCTGCGGCAGTTCATCAATACGGGTAGCGCGAATAAACTTCCCAATCGGTGTAATGCGTTTATCCCCCGGCACCGTAAACTGCGCACCGTCTTTTTCCGCATCTACAATCATACTGCGGAATTTCACAAGGGTAAAAATTTCATTGTTGCGTGTATACCGATCCTGCCGGAACAATACCGGGCCACCATCATACAGCTTGATTAACAGAGCTACGATTGCCAAAACAGGTGATAAAACAATCAGTGCAATGGCCGAAATCAAAATATCCGCCAGACGCTTTATTGCCATTTGCTCCATTGTCATCGGCCGGTTTCTGCATAATAGAGCCATTGTATCACCAATCTGAGTCACTGCAGCACTATTCAGCATAATATCCTGCACAGTCGGCAAAATATAGATGCGGCGATTGTTTTCAAAACAATAATTCAGCACTTTTTCCCGTTTGGCAGCTGCAATATCTCCCAAAATCACATTGCTGTGTGCATCAATCGCAAAAAACATTTCTTCTTCAGAAGCATCTTCATACAGCACCTGAGAGATATGATAGCGCTCGGGAATACGTCGAAATTTACCGATGATTTCTTCTTCCCATCGATTATTCGCGCAAATTACAACTGTATTGTAAGCAGGCCGCAGAGAAAAATAGGTTTTATTGGCGATAATATACAGCACCATTCCTACCACAGCCTGTACTGCAAACAAGCCCACAAAAGGCCATATCAGCAACATCTCCCCAGCTGCCAGCACAACAATAAAATAAGAAATTCCATCTGCCAGAAAAGCTGATAACAAAAAAGAAAAAATTAACTCTTTAAGCCGCAAAATTCCTATTTTCCAACATCCATATGCGCTGAACAGCAAAACAAAAATTACCAAATACAACAGAACAAGAATCAATATCTTGGAAAAGTCGGTGCAGACAGCCGAATAAAACAATTCCAGCATCCCCAAATAGGCCGCCGACGTCGCCAACAGAATCAACAGCTTTTCTATGATCAGAATGCCTTTTCTAAAATTCTGTGGTGTAAATTTCTTCAGGAATGACATCATATTTCACTCTCCTGCTGCGCAGATGCAAACCGCCAGGAATCAGCACACATTTCCTGGATTCCGTAATTTGCCTGCCATCCCAACTCCCTGTTTGCTTTTGCAGGATCTGCATAGCATACGGCAACATCGCCTGCCCGCCGCGCTGCGATAACATATGGTACTTTTTGCCCACTGGCTTTTTCAAAAGCCTTCACTACCTCTAAAACGCTATATCCCTTTCCTGTGCCCAAATTGAAAGCCGAAGCTCCTGTATGCTTCTGTATATAATCAAGTGCTTTCAGATGTCCATCTGCCAGATCTTCCACATGGATATAATCGCGTATACCGGTACCATCCGGAGTCGGGTAATCATCGCCATAGACAGATAGTTTTTCCAAGGCACCGCATGCCACTTTACAAATATACGGCATCAGATTATTTGGAATCCCCTGCGGATCTTCTCCGATCAAACCACTTTTATGAGCACCCAGGGGATTGAAATAACGAAGCAATACCGCACCCCATTCCGGATCCGCATGGCAAAGATCTATTAGCATCCGTTCAATCATATATTTTGTCCAGCCGTATGGATTGGTGCAGTCACCTGTTCGCGACTGTTCTGTCAACGGCATTGCATTTTCCGCACTGTAGACTGTTGCCGACGAGGAAAAAATAATTTTTTTCACGTTATGCCGCTTCATGGCTTCCAGCAGCACCAAAGTTCCTTCCAAATTGTTACGGTAATATTCCAAAGGTTTTTCTACCGATTCTCCCACAGCCTTCAATCCTGCAAAATGCATCACAGCCTCGATTGAATAATGGGAAAAAATCTTCTCCATTGCCGGTTCATCGCAGATATCCGCTTCTATAAAGCGCGGCTGTCGGCCTGTAATCCGCTCAATATTACGCAGTACCTCGGGTTTGCTGTTGACAAAATTATCTACAATCAACACTTCATAGCCTGCTTTCAGCAACTGAACACAAGTGTGACTGCCGATATATCCGGCACCTCCAGTCACTAATATCATCATCATTCTCCTTTTCTTTCCTATTCAATAATCGCTCCTGCTTATTTTTTACATAACCCGCCAATTTTATAACGAATATATAATAACACAAATCTTTTGCAAATAAGCCTTTAGGAAAGAATTTTTTGTAAACTTTTCCAATTGGGTTTCCTGACCGCTTCCAAAATGTTATAATTATCTTTACTGTAAAATTATAATTTTGAAAGGAATCAAAAGTAAATGGAATATTTGTATTGGATCATTATTCTGGCTGTTTTTGTCCTCATGATGATCATTCCTCAGAGAAAGCAAAAGAAAAAAATGCAGCAGATGATGGAAAGCCTGCGCGCAGGCGTAAAAGTTCGCACAGCCGGCGGTTTTATCGGCACTATTGTCGCCGTCTATGAAGATACCGTTGTACTGGAACTTGAGCCGGATCACATACGGGTGGAACTGCTCAAAGGAGCCGTTGCCCCATTGGAGCAGGAACTCAACCAGACCACTGTTGAGGAAGATACTGCTGAAGAAGAAAACGCTGCTGAGCAGGATGCTCCTCTTGAAAACAGCGAGGAAAATTCCGATTCCGAAAAAACCGAATCATAAACAAGAAGCCGCAGAGTAAACTCTGTGGCTTCTTTATTTTTTAATATCAGATAATTCAGATAATCCAACCTTTGAGGAAATCGGGAGCATTCGCTACATCTGCACTTACACTGAGTACTGCATGCACTTGATTCTTCTCGCAGAAATCTGCAAACTTTTTGAAAAAGCATTCCGCTTCTTCCGGCTGCTTACCGATAATTTTCAAGAACGCATCAATATAAAATGCACCAATATCATAATTCTGTGCATACATGCCACAGATAAAACCGAAGAGACCATCTGCGCTGTCAATGCCGTATTCCGAAATATCCACAAAGCGTACACTGCTGGGCACTTCCCGCAAATACCGCTTATCATCGTCAATAAATACGACTGTTCCTTCTGCGCTCTTTACCTCTTCGGCTACCATTCCAAGCAATTTTTTGGTTTTCCCGCTTCCCTTCGAAGCATAAATCAACTGGATCATACTCGTTTACCATCCCTTCGTTTCTTTTATCATGGTATCTCTTATTCCCTGCTGGCAGGGAAATCAAATTTCATCATTATAAATATTCGCCATTTCCCTCACGAATCCTTTTTTATTTTCATAATTGGTTTGGGAGTAGAGTTATATACCGTCGTATATGGTGGAACGGATACTGTCAACCATACATTTCCCCCTATTACACTTCCCTTGCCAATTGTGACATCTCCCCCCAATATGGTAGCTCCCGCATAAATCACCACGTCATCCTCAATATTCGGATGCCGTTTGATTCCTTTTACAGGATTGCCATCCGAATCCAATTCAAAGCTCTTTGCCCCCAATGTGACTCCCTGATACAGTTTGACATGATCTCCGATTTTTGTTGTTTCTCCGATCACCACTCCTGTACCATGATCAATGAAAAAGCTTTTTCCGATCGTCGCACCCGGATGAATATCTATTCCCGTCAATTGATGCGCATATTCGCTCATAATTCTGGGAATCAATGGCACCTGTAGCAGTACCAGTTCGTGAGCAATACGATAAATCGTTATCGCTTCCATAGAAGGGTAACTGAGCAGTATTTCATCATATGTTTTGGCCGCAGGATCCCCGTCGTAAGCAGCTTTCATATCTAACCCCAGCATTTGCCGCACATATGGCAATTTTTCCATGAACTGCACCGCAATATCCGCTGCCCGGCGACGGCATTGCCCGGCATCGCAGCCGGCACGCTCCTGTTTATTGCAGGAATTGATAAATACATCTTCCAAAATACCATTCAATTCCATAGCCGCCGTATTCACCCGATCAAGCACAATGGCAGGAAGATGATCGGGAGTCGAAATTTCCCGTTCATAAAGCGTAGGAAAAAGTGCTGCTTTCAAATGCTCGGCCAGCTCGATGACTCTCGCTTTCATACCAAAACCGCTGATCGTATCACGCATCAGCTGCTTTGAATTAATATTCACCAGTTCATCTGCCAGATCTTGAGAACGATATCTCATAAATTCAATGATACTGCCCATGAAAACTCCGTATATTTCATAAATTTTTTTATCATTTCTGCTATATTTTCATTTTAAAATAAAGTATAATGAAAGTCAAACTATTCAAATTTCAAAAAAGGAGGATATTGCTTTGCCAATCAATATCGATAAAAAATTGCCCGCCTATGCAACTTTAAGCGCGGAGGGCATCTTTGTTATGACTGATGAGCGTGCACAAAGCCAGGATATCCGTCCTCTGCGCATTGCTATTCTTAACCTCATGCCGACTAAAGTCGTCACCGAAACACAGCTGCTCCGCTTAATCGGCAACTCGCCGCTGCAGGTGGAAATCATTTTGCTTCGTTCCAAAAGTCATGATTCCAAAAACACACCTCAAAGCCATCTGGATGCTTTCTATAAAACTTTTGATGATATTCGCAATACCAATCTGGATGGTCTTATCATTACCGGCGCTCCGGTAGAAACATTGGATTTCCAAGAGGTAGACTACTGGGATGAACTTGCCGAGATCATGGAATGGAGCAAAAGCCATGTTTTTTCCACTTTTCATATCTGCTGGGCTGCACAGGCCGGGCTTTATTATCATTACGGCATTCACAAATCTCCCTGTGCTCAGAAAATCTTTGGTGTTTTCCCTCATACGGTAAACGACAAAAGTACTCAACTTACCCGTGGCTTCGATGATATCTTTTATGCGCCCCATTCGCGCCATACCACCGTCTCAGCCCAGGAAATTGCTCAAAACCCCAAACTAAAAATTATCGCTTCTTCCGCAGAGGCCGGCGTCTATATTGTTATGGCCAAAAACGGCCGCCAGATATTTGTCACTGGGCATTCCGAATATGATCCGGAGACATTAAAATATGAATAGGATCGGGATATCGCCAAAGGAATGGATATGCAGATTCCTTGCAATTATTACCCGGAGAATGATCCAAGCCGCCAGCCTGTCGTGTGCTGGCGCGGGCACGCCAATCTGCTGTTCAGCAACTGGCTCAACTATTACGTCTATCAGGAAACACCTTACGATCTTTCCAACATCGTTCCTCATTCCTGATAAATCAACGGGGTATGCAATCTGCATATCCCGTTTGATTATATTATTCACTATAAACAAAAGTTGCGAATAGAATATGACAAAATCGCAAATCTTTCTATACATGACGCAGCAGCCAAAGCCGCTTTAGAGTATACGGCAGAAATTTTCTTTACACGCTTGCACATGCATCTCAGCGATTCTTTTCTGCCAATTCCCGCAGTTGTGTTTGTATTTTTCTGGCCGTTGGGGTTGCTGCTAACCCTCCCTCTCCCGTTTCACGCAAGCGCTTATCCAACAACGATCCCACTTCCTCCATAGCGCCAATCACCTCATCAACCGGGATCCGGCTGACAATTCCGGCTAAAGCCATCTCGGCCGCTGCAATGGCATTGACCGTTCCCGCGACGTTTCGTTTGATACAGGGGACTTCAACCAACCCTGCTACAGGGTCGCACGCCAACCCCAGCATATTCTTAAGCGCCAGAGCACAGGCATTTGCTCCTTGTTCCGGTGATCCTCCATGCAGATAGGTCAATGCAGCAGCAGCCATCGCTGAAGCTGTCCCGATTTCAGCCTGGCATCCGCCCTGTGCCCCAGAAATACTTGCTCCATTGGCAATAATCTGGCCATAGACAGCTGCAATGTACAACGCTTCCACAAAAGCCTCTGTGCTTCCTCCGAAATATGTTTCATATGCCAATAATACAGCCGGCAACACACCACAGGAGCCGGCTGTCGGAGCTGCTACAATGCGCTTCATGCAGGCATTACATTCAGCCATCGTCAGTGCAATGCGTATTGCTTCTGTCACAAAGCCATTCGTCAGGGTATGGCCTGCCTGCTGTGCTGCCGCAAGTTTTGCTCCGTCTCCGCCCGCCAATCCACTGGCAGAACACTGTGCTGCATCATAGCTCTTTACCGTCTGCCGCATCACCTGCAGCAGTTCTCGCATGTGCGCCATCGATTGTGCACGGGTAATTTGCTGATCGCGCATATCCTCCTCCATGATATATTCCCAAAATTCCTTGGTTTCACTTTGG
>CAMEMG010000055.1:0-10274 GCA_945927325.1 uncultured Clostridia bacterium
CAATAAAGCTTGCGGAAGTTTCAACTGCAAATTCTTATCCTCCGAAGAAAAAAACAAATTCCACTTCTGTTGCTTATCTCCGGAGCGAATCGTCAATTTTCCATCCTGCAGCGAATAACAAAGAACTTCTTCTATATCTACACCCTCTGCCTCAAAGGTGATCTCGTTTCCGTCGTACACCTGTACCTGGACTCCTCCGCTCACCCAATCCACTTCAATCTTGTGCACCGTCTCCCAAGGAAGCGCGCTGCTGCCTTCTGGATATTCATAATTTTCATCAATCCCACTATTAAAAACCAACGAATTCCGGAAAAAATCAGCCAAGGAAAAAAGACGGGCTCCTCTGTATCCATTCAAAACCCCCAGTAGTATAGCACTGAGTATCAGGGCAATGACACTCCACAGAATAATTCTGATGATTGCATTTATTTTCATTGCTTATCTCCTTTTTTTAAATCAAAACAGGCTTTTGCAATATTTTGCAATGTTCCCGAAATCAAAAAAATAATCCAGGTAATATGCCATGCACCCGTAGAAAAGCTGACCAACAGATAAACAGCCAAAGCGACCGATCCGATAGCCGCCTGAATGCTTTTTCTGAGAGAACTCTGTTCCTGCTTTTGAGCATTCCATTCCTTAAAATTTTCCACCATGGTATCATCCGCTCTGTGATAGATGTTTCTCATTTTGCCTCGATAAATCAATATACCGGTCGCAAACGCCACCATCACAAACATCAGACAAATGCCCCACACATTGCCCAGTAAAATCACCGGCAGCACGCAAAGGATATACAGCATAACTGCAATCGCCAACAGCAATGCTGAATTTCGATATTCCCTTTCCCATTGTCCATCAGTCTGCCTGCCACCCTGTTCGCTTTGCAACGATCTCAGCAATTCTTCAACGTCACCGATCCCGGCAATAGCAATATTGAACGCTGCCTGTTCATCCTTTCCTTCGGCCAGTAAATCATGATAACGATCCATGGTATTTTGCAAGATTTCTTCTTTGATTTCCACCGTTTTCATAGTCGGCGGTGCATTTTCAAACAAAGCTTCTACGTGGCTCCTCAATTTTTCATCCATCATTTCTCTCCCCTTCCATATACATCAACCGATCAATAATATCTTTAGCCTGCTGCCATTCCGCAAACAGTTGTGCATAAACCTCTCGCCCCAATGGAGTAATGCTATAATATTTTCGTCGTGCACCCGTCTGTTCATTACCCCAGTACGATAAAATACATCCGCTTTCTTCCAGACGCCGAAATGCTGTATATAGTGTTGCTTCCTTTAGTTCAAATCGACCATCCGTTTGCCTGGCAATCGTTTTATTGATTTCATAGCCGTAACTATCCTGTTCCATCAAATGCGCCAATATAATCGCATCTGTATGACCTCTGATTAAATCTGCTGCAATTGACATTACATCCTCCTTTCAACATACATCTTAATACGCCATACCTCATCTGTCAATGTATTACATCAAAAATATTTCCAATAAAAAAAGCCGGCTTATGCCGGCCTTTTCTATTTCATAGATTTCTATCAGGAATTCTTCATCATAATACGTTCAACCGTATCTACCACTTCTTCGCAGGCATCCAGACAATTTTCCATATCATCCAGCAGCTTGTTTCTGCGAATCACTTCAATTGCCGAAAGGTCTGAACAGAACAGTTCATGAACAGTATTCAGATGCAGTACATCTCCTTCATCTTCAATCTCATTGACCTTTACAATAAATTCTTTGATAGTACGGGATTTCCGGAAGTTTTCAAATTTTTCCATTGTCACTTTCAACGCTTCTGTACAACGCACAATCAGTTCTGCAAAAGAAACAATAGCAGGAGAAAGCTCACTAATATTAAACATATAGACAGTACGCATAACATCGTCGATATGGTCGACCACATTATCCAACTTCTGGATCATTTCCATGATATCTTCCCGTTCGATAGGGGTCATAAACTCTGTCGTCAAATGTGTTATTACTTCATGCCGCACATCATCGGCGCTATGCTCGATTTCATGAATACCTTGCACTTTTTCCAGCAGCACCACCGCAGTAGGATCAAAATTCTTCACAATCATATCCAGATATTCTGCTGCTTTATGCGCATGGTTTGCCATGGAGATAAACGAATCAAAATAGTTAAAACCTGATTTCTTAGCCATTTTACAAGAATTCCTTTCTATGCTTCTTTAGTTTAGAATATAAACATAAACAGTTTTGCCATAAGATAGCCAACCAATCCACAGCCGGGGAAAGTCAGCAACCATGCCAGTACCATTTCCTTTACAACATCCCAATTGACGGAACTAAACCGCTTTGCAGCACCAACACCCATCACCGCCGTCGTCTTTGTATGCGTTGTGCTGACAGGCATACCCGTAAAAGATGCAATCAACATACAAGCAACAGAAGCAAAGTCCGCAGAAAAGCCCTGGTATAATTCCAATTTTACCATATCCATGCCTACGGATTTTATGATCTTATAGCCACCCATGGAGGTACCCAGGCTCATAATCAAGGAGCACATAATCATCAACCATGTTGGGATTTCAAACTGTGTTACATTGCCCTGCCCTTTCACCAGGCACATACCCAGCAAAAAGATACTCATGAATTTTTGCCCGTCCTGTGCGCCGTGCATAAAGGCAGAAGCTGCGCCGCCTGTAATCTCCGCCGCTTTAAAGAAGCGATTCGTCTTGCGTCGATCCATATTCCTGCAGGTCATCTGCGTTATCTTAGCCACCAGCCAGCCTAAGCTGAAGCCCATAACCGAAGAAAACACAATTCCGTAAATGACTTTTAACCACTCAGCCGCATTAATGCCGCCCAGGCTATTGTGCAATGCGATCGCTGCACCCGAAAGGCCCGCGATCAACGCGTGGCTTTCACTGGTGGGAATACCAAAAATCCAAGCCGCCGTCGCCCAAGTAACAATTGCGAAAAGCGCTGCGCACAATGCAATCATGGCTTCATGCGCATCTCCGCCGAAATCCACCATGTTATAAATCGTCATTGCAACGGTATTGTTGATCTTGGTCATTACAAAAACGCCGAGGAAGTTACCAAGCGCAGCCATAATAACCGCTGCTTTGGGTCCCATCGCTCTGGTAACAACACAGGTTGCGATTGCATTGGGGGCATCTGTCCAGCCGTTTACAATAATCACTCCAATGGTCAGCAGTGCTGTAATTGCAAGTGCAGGATTCGAGAAAAACCCGGAAATAAATTCACTGAAAGAAAGCGTCATATACTTTCATCCTTTCATCATAGTCCAATTTTCACCAAAATAATCGTAACATACTCTTTACAAAAAAACAACAATCCGTGTTTAGAATCCATAATTCATGGTAATAATTTTACA
The DNA here is from genome assembly GCA_945927325.1 of uncultured Clostridia bacterium. GTDB lineage: Bacteria > Bacillota > Clostridia > Christensenellales > Christensenellaceae > QANA01. Next base: position 3,380 of record CAMEMG010000055.1, read on the forward strand.
TGGATTTTACATTCGGCGTTTTTTATCATTTTTACTGTATTTTTGTAAAATCTATATATTGCAGTTCAACGTTTATCTTTGTTTCCGTACAAGCCGCAATAAAAATATTTTCTTCTCTTTTGCAAAAAAAATATCGGGGATTCAGGCTGCCATCCGGCAAAATGCACGAGGGCAACTCTTTTCTAAGGCCACATCCCCGCCGCTTTCCCTCACTCTCTTTACAAGTCCATATCTGATAAAAAAATTGTTTTTGTTCCCTTTCATTTTTTATAGCCTGCCATACTTCATATTCCTGAGGCGCAAACAAACGCCGGGCAATCGCTGCCATATCTGCATCTCTGCCTCTCTGAATATCTGCCCCTACAGGGACCTTGGAAAGGGCTGCCAAAGCATATGGCCCGGAATGACTCAAACTGAAATATATCTCATTATCCGAAAAATACGGTTTTCCTTCCGGCGTCACCTTTCTGTTCTTTTCTTCTATATTCAGATGATAGCTCTTCTGCAGGCCATAACGAAGCAGGCGTTCTGCCCATAAGCTAACGATCCGTTGTTCCTGATTATGCATTTTTTTCAGGCGCAATTGCTTTTCATATGGGATCAGCCACAATTGTTCCTGTACTTCTGCCGGTGATAGAGGTGCTATTTTACTCCAGTACAGATATGTCTTCATATTTACCACTTGCCCTTTTTTTCATAAGTATAGCATACCAGCCATCGCCAAAAAAGGTCGGGAAATTTCCCGACCTTTTTTTAATTTTTCATCACTCCAGATTGGTATATCCCATTAGATATTGGTCCACCGCTCGTGCCGCTTCTCTGCCCTCTCGGATTGCCCAAACGACCAGGGATTGCCCTCGATGCATATCCCCTGCGGTAAAAACTCCCGGGACAGAAGTCGCATAGCTTCCCGAGGCTGTTGCCACAACCGTGCGCGGTGTCTGCTCTACACCAAACGCTTCCGCCACATAACTTTGACAGCCCAAAAAGCCCGCCGCAATCAGCACCAAATCCGCCCGCAACTGATAGCTATCCAATTCTACAGGATGCATACGCCCTTCCGCATCCTTTTCCCAATGCAGATTGACCGCTGTAACACCACAAACCTTTCCCTGTTCATCCTGCAGAAATTCCTTGACGGTAGTATTGTAAATGCGCGGATCCGCCCCTTGCAACGCAATTGCCTCCTCTTGGCCATAATCTGTTTTCAGAATATTGGGCCACTGCGGCCACGGATTCCCCGGAGCTCGGGAGATGGGCGGGCATGGCATCATTTCCAGCTGCGCGACCTGGGCACAGCCATGGCGAAGTGCAGTGCCAACACAGTCATTTCCCGTATCACCGCCACCAATCACCAGCACCCGCTTATCTTTTGCAGAGATATATGCACCGTCTGTCAGTTCAGAATCCAGCAGGCTTTTGGTGTTAGCTCTAAGGAAATCCACTGCAAAATAGATCCCTTCTGCATTTCGCCCGGGCACTTGCAGATCGCGCGGATTAGAAGCACCGCAGCACAGCACCACAGCATCATATTGTGCTATTATCTCTTCCGCTGAGATTTCCGCACCCACATTGGCATTGGTGACAAAATGTACACCTTCCTGCTGCATCAGCATCACCCGGCGCTGCACTACGGACTTATCCAATTTCATGTTGGGAATTCCATACATTAATAAACCACCGATGCGGTCAAAGCGCTCGTAAACGGTGACCTCATGCCCTCTTCGGTTCAACTGATCTGCCACCGCCAAGCCGGATGGCCCGGAACCGATCACTGCAACTTTTTTGCCAGTGCGTACTTCCGGAATCCGAGGTTTGACATAGCCATGTGCAAAGGCATATTCAATAATTGCCAATTCATTATTATGCGAGGTGACGGCTTCTCCATTCAGATTGCAAACACAAGCTTTTTCACAGGGAGCCGGACAAACTCTGCCTGTAAATTCGGGGAAATTATTTGTTTTCGTCAGTCGATAATAAGCCTGTTTCCAGTTTCCCCAGTAGATCAGCTCATTCCATTCAGGGATCAAATTATTAAGCGGGCAGCCGGAAACAGCTCCTCCAAAGAGCATACCTGCCTGACAAAAGGGAACCCCACAATCCATGCAACGCGCAGCCTGCTTTTGCTGTTCTTCCAAATCAGGCAAATGCTTAAATTCCTTAAAATTCCGAATGCGCGCTGTCGGTGCTTCTGTAGTCCCTTCTCTGCGATCAAACTCCATAAAACCGGTTGTTTTAGCCATTTTCTTCCTCCTTAACCCTGTTTCAGCGCATAAAAGGCCTCGATTTGTGCCTGTTCGCTGTTCATGCCACGCTCTTCCATTTTTGCAATCAGATTTTGCATCTTCTTGAAATCATTGGGCATGACTTTTTTGAAATGGGGAAGATAAGTTTCAAAATGAGCCAGAATCTCACTGCCCTTTACAGAACCCGTCGCCCGTACATGTTCCTCGATCATTTCTTTCAATTCCATCACATCATATTTGGAAGTGAGCAATTCCAAGCTGACCAAACTCTTGTTCGTGCGCAAATAGAGATCATCGCGCATATCCAACACGTAAGCAATTCCGCCTGACATACCGGCAGCAAAATTTTTACCCGTATCGCCAAGTATCACAACCCGTCCGCCAGTCATATATTCACAACCGTGATCGCCTACGCCCTCTACCACTGCATAAGCGCCCGAGTTGCGCACACAGAAGCGTTCTCCGGCAATACCGCTGATATATGCCCTGCCGCTGGTTGCTCCATATAGCGCAACGTTGCCCAGTATAATATTTTCAGCTGCCACAAATTTTGCCGTTTTCGGCGGATACAGCACCAATTTACCTCCCGAAAGCCCTTTTCCGAAATAGTCGTTGCTGTCGCCCTCCAATTCCAAGGTCAATCCTTTGGGAATAAATGCCCCAAAGCTCTGGCCTCCACCACCGCGGCATTGGACGACAAAAGTATCTTCCGGTAAAGTATCTCCATATTTCTTAGTAATCTCCGAACCGAAAATAGTGCCTAAAGTACGGTCAGTACTGGAAATATCCAACTGAATTTTTTTCTTCTGTCCACTTTCCAGTGCCTTCTTGAATTTTTTGAGCAGAATGCGCTCATCAACCGTATCTTCCAGTTTGAAGTCATAAGTTTTCTTCTTGTTGTATATCACATCACTGCGATCATCTACAAAAGGATTCTGCAAAATCCCGGAAAGATCCAGCATACGAATACGTTCACTCTCGATATCTTCCCGTACTTTGAGCAGATCACTGCGTCCCACCAGTTCATCGACCGTGCGCACACCCAGCTTCGCCATATATTCCCGCAATTCCTGCGCGATAAAGCGCATGAAGTTGACTACATACTCCGGCTTACCGTGGAAGCGTTTACGCAATTCGGGGTTTTGTGTGGCAATGCCCACAGGGCAGGTATCCTGATTGCAGACGCGCATCATCACACACCCCATCGTAATCAATGGTCCCGTTGCAAAACCAAATTCTTCCGCGCCCAGCATGGCAGCAATCGCCACATCCCGTCCACTCAGCAATTTGCTGTCGGCTTCGATAATTACTTTTCCACGCAGGCCATTTTGAATCAATGTTTGGTGTGTCTCCGCAACGCCCAGTTCCCAGGGCAGCCCCGCACATTGAATCGAACTCAATGGCGCTGCACCGGTACCTCCGTCATAACCGGAAATCAGAATTACCTGGCTGCCTGCCTTGGCAACGCCTGCAGCCACCGTGCCAACACCTGCTTCACTGACCAATTTCACCGAAATCCGAGCTTCCCGATTGGCATTCTTCAAATCATAAATCAATTGTGCCAAATCTTCAATTGAATAAATATCATGATGAGGCGGCGGTGAAATCAAAGCAACACCCGGCGTAGAATAGCGTGCCTTGGCGACCCATGGGTATACCTTCGCCCCAGGCAGGTGCCCTCCTTCTCCCGGTTTTGCACCCTGTGCCATCTTAATCTGAATCTCTTTAGCGCTCACCAAATACTTGGAGTTGACTCCAAAGCGGCCAGAGGCAACCTGCTTAATTGCCGAGCAACGATTGAGCCCATCTGCACCTACTGTGTAACGCTCCTCCATTTCTCCACCTTCGCCGGTATTTGACTTTGCACCGATGGAGTTCATGGCAATGGCCAGACACTCATGCGCCTCCTGCGAAATAGATCCAAAAGACATGGCTCCCGTCTTGAATCGGCGGATAATGCTTTCCACTCCTTCCACTTCTTCCAGAGGAATACCGCCGTCTTCTGCATAACGAAAAGCAAATGCGCCGCGCAGCGTACGGATATTCTGTTCGTCATTGATCAATGCCGTATATTTTTTAAAGGTATCATAGTCCCCATTCTGTGTAGCCTGTTGCAGCAAGTGAATGGTCATCGGGCTAAAGAGATGCTCCTCCTTACCACTCCGATATTTATGACTGCCTGCCGAATCAATGGTGATATCTGTATGTAATCCCAATGGATCAAAGGCTTTGGAATGCAGCGCTTCCACATCTTCGGCAATTTCTTTCAGACCAATGCCTCCTACACGGCTGACCGTATTGGTAAAATATTTATCGATCACCTCTCGTTGAATACCCACAGCTTCAAAAATCTGACTGCCCTGGTAGGACTGCAAGGTAGAAATGCCCATTTTGGATGCAATTTTTACGATGCCGTGTGTAATTGCACTGTTATAATCGTTTACGGCGGCATAATAATCCTTATCCAACAAGCCATCCTCAATTAAGCCTTTAATCGCTTCCTGTGCCAAATAGGGATTGACCGCACTGGCGCCATATCCCAGCAGCGTAGCAAAATGATGTACCTCCCGCGCTTCCGCCGTTTCCAAAATGAGCGCTACCGCAGTGCGTTTCTTAGTACGAACCATGTGCTTTTCCACCGCGGAAAGTGCCAATAGGGAAGGAATGGCCACATGGTTTTCATCCACGCCACGATCCGACAGAATAATAATATTCGCACCATCCCGATAGGCACGGTCTACCGTGTTGGTCAGATGTTCCAATGCCTTTTCCAAGCTTGTGCCTTTATAGTGCAGCATGGAGACTGTCTCAACCTTAAAGCCCTCTTTCTTCATATTTCGGATTTTAAGCATATCCAGGTTCGTCAGGATTGGGTTATTCACTCTCAGAACATGACAATTTTTTTCGCTTTCTTCCAACAAATTTCCCGATTTTCCCAGATAAACAGAGGTTGAGGTAACCACTTCTTCCCGAATAGCATCCAGCGGCGGATTGGTTACCTGCGCAAACATCTGCTTAAAATAGTTAAATAAAGGCTGGTGTTTCTCTGAGAGCACAGCCAGCGGGGTATCAATGCCCATAGAGGCCGTCGGTTCACTGCCGGTAAGTGCCATCGGCAGGATCGAAGAACGCAGGTTTTCATAGGTATATCCAAATGCTTTCATCAACTGTACACGTTGCTTGGGCGTATACCCTTCGATTTTTTTATTGGGGATTGGCAAATCCTTCAGATAAACCAATTCGTTATCCAACCATTGCCCATACGGCTGCCTGGAAGCATATTTCTGCTTCATTTCGTTATCTTCGATAATGCGGCCTTCCCGCGTATCCACCAGCAGCATCTTGCCCGGTGTCTGCCGCGCTTTTTTGACTATATGCTCCGGCGGAATATCCATTACTCCTACCTCCGAAGCAAGAATCAAACGGTCGTCATCTGTAATATAGTAACGAGAAGGGCGCAGACCATTGCGGTCCAAAACCGCACCCATAATATCGCCATCCGAAAAGATAATCGAAGCCGGGCCATCCCATGGTTCCATCATAGTTGCATAATATTGATAAAAATCGCGGCGCTTGGCCTCCATTGCCCGATTGCTTTGCCAGGGCTCAGGAATTGTTATCATCACAGCCAAAGGCAAATCCATGCCGCTCATCATGAGAAATTCCAAAGTATTATCCAACATAGCAGAATCCGAGCCCGACTGACTGATCACCGGCAGTATTTTGCTCATATCCTCTACGGTAAAATATCGGCTGAGCATGGTTTCCTCCCGTGCCAGCATGCGATCGGCATTGCCACGGATGGTATTAATCTCACCATTATGCACAATATAGCGATTGGGATGTGCCCGCTCCCAACTTGGGTTCGTGTTCGTAGAAAAGCGGGAATGCACAATAGCAATGGCCGATTCCAGTTCTTCATTCTGCAGATCAGGATAAAACAACCGCAGCTGCTTTACCAAAAACATTCCTTTATATACAATCGTACGGCTGGAAAGCGAAGGAACATAGGTGCTCTCCATGCTCTGTTCAAATTCGCGGCGGACGATATACAGTTTACGATCAAAATCGATTCCGGGCTTGCACTTGGGCGGGCGTTTGACAAATGCCTGCATAATAAAGGGCATACACTCCCTCGCTCTGGTGCCCAATACCTCCGGCTGTACCGGCACTTCCCTCCATGCCAGAAATTCCATACCGGCTTTTTTTACGATTAACTCAAACATCTTTTTAGCACGATTGCGCTGAAGTTCTCCCTGCGGGAGGAAAAACATTCCTACGCCATAATCTCTGGCCTCGCCGAGGCATATCCCCAATTCGGCCAGTTCCCGGCTAAACAATTTATGTGGGATTTGCAAAAGGATACCGACTCCATCGCCGGTTTCTCCGGAGGCGTCTTTGCCTGCGCGGTGCTCCAACCGCTCTACGATTGCCAGGGCATCGTCTACTGTCTTATGATCTTTCTTGCCGTTCATATTGACGATTGCCCCAATCCCGCAGTTATCATGCTCAAAACTGGGATCGTAAAGCTTGCTTACTGTTGGCTCTTTCATCTCTTCCAACCTTCTCCTTATCAAATTTGATATTGCCGAGTGATATTTTCCAAGCCGCATCGCCATTGACGCAGCAAATTATGCGCTCTGCAATTT
>CAMEMG010000056.1:0-10211 GCA_945927325.1 uncultured Clostridia bacterium
GTATTCCAAAGAAGATTTCCTCCGCATTTATGAGGATATGTTCTCTATTCGTACGTTCGAATTGATGCTCAACGACATCAAGACCAAGAGCGAATACGAAGGAATTCCCTGCAGCTACAAGGGCCCGGCTCACCTGTCTACCGGTCAGGAAGCTGTTGCCGTCGGCGAAGCTTATCATCTGACGATTGATGACTTTACTTTCGGCAGCCACAGAAGCCATAATGAAATTATCGCAAAAGGTTTCTCTGCAATTCACAAGCTTTCTGATGAAGAACTGGTTAAGATCATGGAAAACTTCCTGGGCGGCCACATCTATCAGTTTGTGAAAGAACATATCGAATATACTGATATTAAAGACCTGGCAAGAAAATTCTTCCTGTACAGCGCTATGGCAGAAATTTTTGCCCGTGAAGCAGGTTTCCTGCGTGGTCTCGGCGGCTCTATGCACGCTTTCTTCCAGCCCTTTGGTATTTATCCCAACAACGCAATCGTTGGTGGTTCTGCCTGTGTAGCAGCTGGTGCAGCTCTGTATAAGAAAGTGAATAAGAAACCCGGCGTTGCAATCGCGAACCTGGGTGATGGTTCTCTTGGCTGCGGCCCCGTTTGGGAAGGTATCAACTTCGCAGCGATGGATCAGTATAAATACCTCTGGGAAGAGGGCTACAATAAGGGTGGCCTCCCCATCATCTTCAACTTTGCAACCAACCATTACGGCATGGGCGGACAGACCAGAGGCGAAACGATGGCATATGATATGATCGCTCGTTTTGCAGCAGGCGTATCTCCCACACAGTTGCATGTTGAGCGTGTAGATGGCTTCAATGTATTGGCAGTCATCGATGCTTATGAGAGAAAGATCCCTCAGGCATTGGAAGATGGCCCTGTTATGCTGGATGTTGTTACCTATCGTTTCGGTGGTCACTCTCCTTCCGACGTCAACGCATACAGAACGGAAGAGGAAATCCAGGCTTGGAAAGATCAGGATGCGATTCCCGCATATGCTGCTAAGCTGATCGAAGCTGGTGTCTGCACTGAAAAGGAAATCAAGGACCTGGAAGCTCAGGTTATTGCAAGAAACCTGGCTGTCTTCAAGGTTGCTTCCGACAAGACGCTGACTCCTTATGCAGATATGGAAAAGAATCCTCATTTTGTAGAAGATCTGATGTTCTCCAACGAACATATCGAATCCATGAGCGATGCTCCTGTGGATGATATGCTTACTGCTAAGGAAGATAACCCCAGAGTGAAGCAGCTCAAGACGAGAGAGCGCTTCTATATGAAGAACGGCAAGGAAGTTCCCAAGATTAAGTGCTATGGTATCAGAGATGGTATCTTCGAAGCAATTTTCGATAAGTTCTATGTAGATCGTACGCTGGTTATGTACGGCGAAGATGTTGCTTACTGGGGCGGCGCATTTGCAGTTTCCAGAAACATGGTCGACTCCGTACCGCGTCACAGACTGTTCAACTCCCCGATTTCCGAAGCAGCTATCGTCGGTTCCGCTGTGGGCTATGGCGTATGCGGCGGCAGAGCTATCGTAGAGTTGATGTATGGCGACTTTATCGGCCGTTGCGGCGATGAAATCTTCAACCAGCTGGCAAAGTGGCAGGCAATGTCCGGTGGCATTCTGAAGATGCCGGTGGTTCTGCGTGTGGCAGTCGGCTGCAAGTATGGTGCTCAGCATTCTCAGGAATGGACCGCTCTGTGCGCTCATATTCCGGGCCTCAAAGTTGTTTACCCGGTAACGCCTTATGATGCAAAGGGTATGATGAATGCTGCACTTTCCGGAACGGATCCTGTTGTATTCTTTGAGAGCCAGAACTTCTATGATAAGCCTGAAATGTTCCATGAGGAAGGCGTGCCGGAAGGATACTATGAAGTGCCGTTCGGTGAGCCCGCTCTGCGCAAGGCTGGTAATGATGTTACCATCCTTACAATCGGGCCTTCCCTCTATAAGGCATTGGATGCAGCTAAGATTCTGGAAGAAAAGTATGGCGTAACTGCAGAAGTAATCGATGCAAGAAGCGTTGTACCCTTCAACTACGAACCTGTTTGCAAGTCCGTGGAAAAGACCGGCCGTATCCTGCTCGTCAGCGAAGCATGCACCAGAGGCAGCATCCTGAACGATATGGCTACCAATATTGCGCAGTTGAGCTTTGATTATCTGGATGCAGCACCTTATGTACTGGGTGCGCAGAACTGGGTAACGCCTGCTTCCGAGTATGATGAATACTTCTTCCCGCAGGTAGATGACATTATCGATGCTATCAACGAGAAGCTTCTGCCTCTGGATGGTAGAGAGGGTAACCCCAAGTTCAGAAAAGCTGAGCAGCTCCGCAAGGCAAAATTGGGTGTCTGATTGAAAACGATATAAAGCAGAAAGGGGATATTCATATATCCCCTTTTTTATAAATGACCTAACATTGCATATGCTTTCAAATAGAAATTGTGAATGCAGTGCGGCTGTGGGATTGAGCTCCGCAGAGAAAGGAATCAAATGAAATATACTCCGGAAGAATATGCGAAAAAAGCGGGCGAATTATTTCATGAAGGATATAACTGTGCACAGGCTGTTATAGCGGTGTTTGCAGAAGAAGTAGGCCTGGATATGGATACCGCAATGAAGTTTGGCGCCTCTTTTGGCGGTGGGCTGGGTAAAATGCGTGAGGTCTGCGGCGCGGTGTCTGGTATGGCAATGGCAGCAGGCATGAAATACGGTGCTTATGAGATTGGAGATAATGCGCGCAAAAAAGAGCATTATGCGCTGATTCAGGAATTGGCACGGCGTTTTAAAGAAAAGAATGGTACAATCATCTGCCGGGAATTGTTGCATTTGGATAAAGGAATTTATGAAGCAACGCCGGAAGTGCGCTCGACCGAGTATTATAAGAAACGCCCTTGCCGGGAAATGGTAGAAGACGCAGCTTATATTTTTGCACAATATGTGCAGGAACAGGAAACAGCAGAAGCATAACATAGATGAAATTGAATAAGGAGTGAACTGCTTTTGAGCGGTTCACTCCTTATTTTGTAAATAAAGAAACTCAATTATTATTTTATGCTTGTTCATTCCAAGCCATATCCCAAAAACCAAGTTCATAACGGCTGCAGGCTTGAAAAATCTGGCTGAGATGCTCCAGTGTAGTTTTGCTCAGATGCGCTGCAGCGATATCCAGACGATCGATCAGCGATTGATTGGTCGCTTGGTAAGATTGCGAAGCATAGCCGGCAACCCATTCTCCAAAAAAGGGATGTGAAATAGCCTGCGGGTAGCGCTCTGAAAGATGAAGTGCAATATCGGCATAACTCCAGGAACAAGCGAGAATGGCAGCCAAGATTTCAGGGACACCGCCTTGATAGGCCTCTTTGAGCATATAAGCAGTATAAGAGTAATTGGCGGGATGTATGGAAGTCTGTGCTGCATCCTGATCGGAGATTCCCAATCGCTGCATATACGAGCGGTGAATTTCCATTTCTCCATGCAATATTTGATGCACGTTTTGTGAAAAGAATTGCATTTCTTCTATTGAATCTGCCTTAGCAATTCCAAGAGCGAATACTTTGGCGTAGTCCAATAGATAGAGGTAATCCTGTATCATATAGAAACGAAATTTCTCGATAGGTAAGGTGCCGTCAAATAAACCTAAAAGGAAGGGATGCGTCTCATAGCTCTGCCAAATAGAGCATACCTGACGATAAAGTTGTTCGGAATATTTCATATTTCTCCCTGAGTTTAACCTTGACAACCAAATTTTCCATGGATATCAAATGCATGATTCATAGGGCCGGAACCTTTTCCCAAATCCAACATTGCGCCTAAGGCGCCGGAAATATATTCCTTTGCCAAAACAATGGCTTCTTTCAGGGGAAAACCTTTAGCAAGATTTGAGGCAATAGCACTGGAAAGTGTGCAGCCGGTGCCGTGCGTATTGGGGTTTGCGATGCGTTTGCCGTAAATCCAATGGAAAGCACCTTCGGTATAGAGGAGGTCATTGGCATCGTTGATGGAATGTCCGCCTTTGCAAAGTACAGCGCACTGATATTTTGTACCGATTTTAGAGGCGGCGGCCTGCATATCCTGTGCCGAATGGATAGTCATACCAGATAGCACTTCGGCTTCCGGAATATTGGGCGTGATCACATCTGCCAAAGGAAAGAGCTGTTCCTGCAGTGTGGCGATAGCATCATCCGAGATCAGGCGGGAACCACTGGTTGCTACCATCACCGGATCTACCACAATATTGCGAGGCTGATAGGTACGCAACGTCTGAGCAATGGTGCAGATCAGTTCTGAAGAAGAAACCATGCCGATCTTGACTGCATCCGGAAAGATATCCGTAAAAATAGCGTTAAGCTGTTCCTGTAAAAAAACAGGAGTAACTTCCATAATATCACTGACGCCGATTGTATTCTGGGCAGTAAGGGCGGTAATTGCGCTCATGGCATAAACGCCGTTGGCGGTCATTGTCTTGATATCTGCTTGAATACCGGCGCCTCCGCTGCAATCGCTGCCAGCGATGGTCAATGCTGTTTTCATAAAAAAACCTCCATAAATAAAGCATGACTTTTATAATGCGATTCAAAGTGGTGCCCCCAATGAAACGCGCACAGAAATTTATAAAAAAACCATACCTGAATCGGTATGGCACAAATGTAAGCATACAATATAATAACAACAGTATGCAATCCCTACGTTGGCATTACCCAAATCAGGTAGCGGGTCGGAGAAAATCTCCCTCTCAGCCGGCAATGCCAGCTCCCCATTGTTTTTTTAAATTCTCTGTTAGTTTATCTGAATTCTATCACGAAAGATAGGGGAATGCAAGCAATGCTTGCTTTTTATAAAAGAACATGATATATTAAGTAAAGCATTAGAAATAAATGGGGAGCTGCAAGGCGGCTGAGAGGAACCTGTGGTTCGACCCGATGAACCTGTCCGGTTAGTACCGACGTAGGGAAAAGATGTGTGCATTAGCAGAAGTACCTTGGTTGGGCTTCTGTTTTTTTATAAAGTAAGGAGCATATATATGGCGAGAATATCTGCCGAACAGCTGCGGTTATATGCGGTAAGTGATAACAGTTGGTTGCAACCGGGAGAAACTTTGGTGCAGATAGCGGAAGTGCTGCTGCAAAATGGAGTAACCTGTTGGCAATTGAGGGATAAACAGGCAACACATGAAGAAATTGTCGCTCAGGCACGGCAGATATTGCCTGTTTGCAGGGCATATGGAGTGCCGTTGATTATCAACGACGACGTACAGGCAGTTTTGGAAGCAGATGCCGACGGCGTGCATGTTGGGCAGTCGGATATGGCAGTGCAGAAGGCCCGGAGTATATTGGGAACGGAAAAAATCATAGGGACCAGCGCACATTCGGCGGCAGAAGCGGTTGCTGCAGTGCAGGCAGGGGCTGATTACCTCGGCTGTGGAGCAGTTTTTGGAAGCACGACTAAAAAAGATGCAGGAGTGCTTTCCTATAAAGAATTATGTGCCATCTGTAAAGCGGTTTCAATTCCGGTGGTAGCAATTGGCGGAATCAGCAGGTACAATATTTTGCAGCTGGCTCAAAGCGGCATTGATGGGGTGGCTGTAATATCAGCGCTGTTTGCGGCAGAGGATAAACCGCGGGCAGTCAAGGAAATGTTAAAATTGGCAGAGCAGGTTGCCGATCGATAAGACGCAACGTTGTGATTGCCATAGAAAATAAAGAAGAGCAGCAGAGGAATTTATTTCTCTAAAATCAAGGAGAAGCTGCTCAGAGAAAGGCAGCAGAAAAATATCTGCGGCAGCTTGCGGGGGAGCGCCCGGAAGTTGAGCCTGATACAGCGAAGGGAAGCCGTGTTTCCGGCGTGAGAGGAGGCCAATAAGCCTCGACCGACTTCTGAAGGATCAGAAGAGTTCTGTGCATAACAGAGCAGAAGCTGTAATCGTTGCCTTTGCTCTGAGATAAATTTACTTTGATGAGGAGAAATGAAATGAAAACAAATCATGTAAAGAAGCTGGCTTTTGCCAGCCTGTTGTGCGCTCTGGCTGTGGTAGGCAGTATGTTTTCCGTGCCGGTATTGGGGTCTAAATGTGCGCCGGTGCAACATATTGTGAATGTGGTATGCGCAGTTGTCTTGGGGCCCGGTTATGGAGTTGGCGTGGCTTTTGTGGCCAGTCTGCTGCGTAATTTACTTGGTCTGGGTAGTCTGCTGGCCTTCCCGGGCAGCATGATTGGAGCTTTGTTGAGTGGCCTGGCATATAAAAAATGGAATAGTATTTCTCTTGCAAGTTTAGGAGAAATATTTGGTACAAGTATACTGGGTGGTTTGTGCGCTTGGCCGATAGCGATCCTGTTGATGGGCAAAAGTGCAGGAGATGTAGCGTTTTATGCCTATATCGTACCCTTTTTAATTTCGACCGCTGCAGGCAGCATCATTGCATGGGCCTTCCTGGCTATTTTGAAAAAAGCAAATGTATTGCAGACACTGCAGTTGGATAGGAAGTAAGATGCAAGATAATTTATTGGAGAGGCTGTGGCAGACAGTCAAAGCAGAGCAGCCCATGGTGCATGTGCTGAGTAATATTGTTACAGCGAATGATTGTGCAAATCTGTTGCTGGCTGTAGGCGCACGGCCGATTATGGCTCAGGCGCCGCAGGAGGCGGCGGAAATTACGGCCGCTTGCAGTGGAACTGTGTTGAATTTAGGCACTCCGGATGATAATAAGTTCATTGCCTGTCGGGCAGCCGGAAAAGAGGCAAATCGCCTGGGACATCCTTTGGTAATAGATCCGGTAGGGGTCGGGGCCAGTATTTATCGCCGTCAGCAAACTGCTACACTTTTGGCAGAAGTTCGGCCGAATATTGTGCGGGCAAATCTGAAAGAGGTGCAGGCTTTATCTGATTTTTCCACCGGAAACTGGGGTGTGGATAGCCCGGCCGAGGTGACGCAAGATGGTCGGGAATTGGCAAAAAAATTAGCGCTGCAGTTGAATTGTGTAGTTTTGCTTACCGGAGAAGAAGATTTTATTACAGATGGCAGGCAGGAGGCACAGATCGATGGAGGAGATAGCCGAATTCGACAGATTACGGGGGCAGGTTGTATGCTTTCGGTTCTTTGCGGCGCTTTGGCAACGGTAACAGAGCCATTTACTGCGGCCTGCGCAGCTTCTGTAGCCTGGAAAGCTTGTGCAGCCGGTGCTGGTGCACGGATAGGAACGACAGGCGGCATGGGGGCATTTCATGCAGCTTTGTTGGATGAAGCCGGCTTTTTAGGGTTGAAAAAAGAATAAGCAGATAAAAAAGGAGGTCAATTTTTGACCTCCTTTTTGCGTGGAGCAGATGCAGAATAGAATTGGCAGGAGAAAAAACGATGTGGCTTACTGAGTATTTTCCGGATCGGGATAATCTTCGCCTAATATATGTTGTGCTTCCTGTATATCCATTTCTTCCAAGTTCCGCATTCGTTGTTGAATTCCGCGGGCATTGGCAGAAGCTCGCTCCAAATGATTGGAAGCGGCAGCCAGACTTTTTTGGGAGGCCTCAAGAGATTTTACGAAACTTTCCATGGATTTTTTGACGGCGCGCAGCAACTGCTGAATATCTGCTGATTTTTGTTGAATTGCAAGCGTTTTAAAGCCCATTTGCAGACTGTTGAGCAGAGCTGCCAAAGTTGAGGGACCGGCCAGTAAAATCTTGTATTCCTGTTGCAGGGTATACGCAAAATCCTCTGCTGCCAGTAAGGCATACATACCCTCGGAAGGGACAAATAACACGGCAAAATCAGTGGTGTAAGGAGGAACGATATATTTACGCTGAATTTCCTTTGCCTGTTCCCGCACCGCACGCAACAATGCACTTTTTGCCGTGGCAGTCAAAGCAGGGTTATTTTGTTTTTCGGCAGAAAGATAAGCAGCATAACGGTCCATGGGAAATTTGGAATCGATGGGCAAATAGACTTCATTTTTTCCCTGACCGGGTAATCGAATGGCGTAGTCTACTCGCTCATTGCCGTTGGCAATGGCAAACTGTGCCTCATATTGAGCGGGAGCAAACATATCTTCGATAATGCTGCCTAACTGTATCTCTCCCCACGTACCACGATTTTTTACATTGGCTAATATATTGCGCAGCCCCTGAATATCCAAAGCCATGCCCTGAACTTCTCCAATGCTTTTGGAAACCTGTTCTAACTGCACGCTTACGGATTTGAAGGACTGATCCAGTCCGGCAGATAAAGTAGCTGTCAATTGCTCATCTACCGATTTGCGAATCTGTTCCATGGATTCCTGATTCTCGCGGCGCATACCTTCCAGACGACGATCCAAGGTGCTGCGCATGGTTTCCAGGTTGAGCAGAGTACTTTTGGAAATTTCTGAAACCGTATGTAAAGAGAGCTGATTGGTGCGGTCCAGTTGTTCGCTGATTTCCCGGCGTAGAGAGGCTTGCCCGGTATGCTGTTCCTGACGAACTGCACGAAGTTCTTCTTTTAGTGCGGAAGAAGTGTCGGCAGGTTTTCGAAAACAGAGCAAAATGAGCAACAGCAAATTGAGCCCCAGAAAAATACAAATGCAGATGGGCAAGATGGTATCCATATGATTACACCTCCGGGATAAATTATGCCTATTATATCACCCTCGGTAAAACCGCTCAACCGCAGCGAGAGGCTACCTGGATGAAGATTATACAGGCGGCCATGGCAAAGGGTAGCTTTCATGATATAATAAAAAAGAAATGAGGAGAGAACAAATGATAGAGACAGGCCATCGCTATGAAATAGAATGTATAGATTTATCTGTCGAAGGGGACGGAATCGGGCGGCAGGAAGATAGAGTTGTATTTGTGCCGGATTTGTTGCCCGGGGAAAAAGCTTTGGTACATATTACCGGGCAAAATAGGAGGATTTTTGAAGGTCGGGCAGAGCAGCGATTATTGACGAGTCAGCAGCGCTGTGTGCCATGCTGCCCGCAATTTGGTTTTTGCGGCGGATGCAGTTTGCAGCATGCAGAATATACTTTGCAGCTGGCCTTTAAACGCAAACGGGTAAAAGATTGTTTTGCACGCATATGTGGACTGGAAGTGGAAGTTCCTCTGCCGCTGTCTGTACCGCCATCTTTTGCATACCGAAATAAGGCATCCTTTCCCGTGCGTCAGCTGAAGGGCAAAGCACAAGTAGGCTATTTGGAAAAAAACAGCGGACGGTTGGTGGCAGTAGAAAAATGCGCACTGTTAGACACTGCGATGAATGAGGCACTGTCAGCTTTTTCCGAATGGCTGGAAAAAAGCGGCGTCGAGGCATATGATCCGCGCAGTCACCGAGGATTAGTGCGCCGTTTTACGGTGCGTAAGTCGGCCAACGGCGAATTGATGGCGGCTGTGGAGATCAATGGCACAAAATTGCCGCAGCGGGAGCTGCTGATTGATCTTTTAGCCAATCGGGTAAAAGCATTAGCAGGAATTTGTCTGGCTATCAATCGCAAAAGAGGGGCAGATAATCTGGCTGAGAGTGTACAGCCGATTTATGGAAAAGAGCGGATGCAGGAGTGCATCAATGGGCTGAAATTTGATATTTCCATGCAGACGTTCTTGCAGGTAAATCACGATGCGGCGGAATTATTATATACAACGGCATTGGATATGGCGCAATTAACGCCGGAGATGAGAATCGTGGATCTTTACTGCGGTGCCGGGACCATCACCCTGCAGGCGGCTAAACGCTGCGCTGCTGCTTACGGCATTGAAATAGTGCAGTCGGCAATTACAGATGCAAAAGTGAATGCCCGCAATAATGGAATAACAAATGCAGAATTTTTTTGTGCAGATGCGGGCAAGGGATTTTCCCTGCTCAATGCGCGGGGTATTACAGCCGACACGGTCATCCTTGATCCGCCGCGCAAAGGGACGGATGCTTTGACAATTCAGGAAATATGTAAATGTGCGCCACGGCAAATTTTATATATTTCCTGTGACCCTGCTACTTTGGCAAGGGATGTGAAACTTTTGATGCAAAAAGGATATTTTCTGCGAGCAATACAACCGGTGGACTTATTTCCGCAAACAACACATGTGGAGACGGTTGTTCAGTTGGTTAGAAAAAAGCCGGATACATATATCGACATTACCGTTGATATGGACGAGCTGGATTTAACATCATCCGAAGCAAAGGCAACTTATGATGAAATAAAAGATTACATATTCGATAAACATCGTGTAAAAGTATCTTCGCTTTA
>CAMEMG010000057.1:0-10149 GCA_945927325.1 uncultured Clostridia bacterium
GGCTGTGCCAAAGAGCCAGAGCCCGCCGAAGTTGTCTCTGACCCCACTTCCAGCATTGTAGAGCCCGAACAAAAAGCGGATATCAGCGTTATTGCCATTTCCGGCCCCACCGGCATGGGCATGGTCAAACTGATGAAGGATAACGACGAAGGTAAAGCCGCCAATAACTATACTTTTTCGCTCACTTCCACACCAAGCGATGTAGTCGGAAAAATCACCAATAACGAGGTAGATATCGCCGCTATTCCCGCGAACCTGGCTGCAACGCTTTATGCCAAGACGGAAGGCAAAATTCAGATTTTGGCAATCAATACGCTGAGCAATCTGTACATCGTACAAACCGGTGAGGAAATTTCTTCCATCAAGGATCTGGAAGGTAAATCCATTGCTGTTTCCGGTCAGGGATCTACTCCGGAATATGTCCTCAACTACATTCTTGCCGCCAACGATTTGGCAGACAAAGTGACAGTCAATTTCTATTCCGAACACAGTGAAGTGGTTTCCCAGTTGGCTGCCGGAAACGAAACCATCGCTTTACTGCCTCAGCCTTTTGTCAGCGTTGCACAGGGTAAGCTCGAAACGCTGAGCATTGCGGTCAACATAGAAGATGCGTGGGAAGATGCCTGCAAGGTTACGGGCAGCACCGGAGATATTGTCATGGGCTGCGTGGTAGTCAGAAGTGAATTTGCCGAAGAGCATAAGGAAGCCATCGATGCTTTCCTGGCCGAGTATCTGGATTCTGTAGGTTATGTTTCCACCAATACGGAAGAAGCCGCCAAATTGGTGGTGGAATATGGCATTATGGCCGATGAGACGATTGCCGAGACCGCTCTGCCTTCCTGCGGCATTGCCTTTATCAGCGGAACAACCATGCGGGATTCTCTCAAGCCCTTCCTGGAAATTCTCTTTGATGCCAATCCTGCAGCAGTCGGCGGTGCGCTGCCCGATGATAATTTCTATTATCTTCCCTAATTGTTAATTCATTCAGAAAAGCGGCGCGATTTCTTGCGCCGCTTTTGCCGTTTCGGAGGAACCATGCGTAAATCTCTGCAATCTCTGTTCATTCTGTTTTTCTGGCTGGGCCTCTGGCAAGCCGCCAGCATGCTTGTCGGACAAGAGGTGCTTATCCCCTCCCCCCTGACTGTTTTTTATCGCCTGCTTGCCTTAGGGCAGACAACATATTTTTGGCGCTCCATTGCCGCCACATTGCTCCGCATTCTGGTGGGATATTTGCTTGGCATAGTGATAGGCACCCTCCTGGGCGCCCTTACCTGGCGTTTCGGATTTGCGCGCCGGTTGCTGCATCCGCTTCTGATGATAGTGCGTTCCACACCTGTAAGTTCTTTCATTATTCTGGTGCTGTTATGGATCGCCACCGATCTGGTGCCCGTCTTTATCAGCCTGCTGATGGTATTGGGCATTTTTTGGCAAAATATTTTTGAAGGCTTAGATTCTCTGGATCACGACTTGCTGGAAATGACTCAAGTCTATCGTTTTTCCTTTTCGCAGCGGTTACGCGCCTTTTATCTGCCATCCTTGCGTCCTTTTTTTTCCTCTGCCGCCCTGGCCTCTCTGGGATTGGCCTGGAAATCCGGTGTGGCTGCGGAAGTCCTGTGTCATCCGAAATTTTCCATGGGAAAAGCTCTCTATAACGCTAAAATCTACTTGGAGACATCTGACCTTTTTGCCTGGACAGCCATGGTTATCCTCTTGAGCATGCTGTTGGAGAAGTTAGTACGTCGGTTGTTCACTTCCAGTGCACAGAAGGAGGTTTATTCAAAAATATGACATTACAGTTCCTTCACGTCTCAAAAACATTCAAGAACCTGCCCGTATTACAGGATTTTTCTTTTTGTTTTGAGCAAGGCAAATCCTACTGTCTTATGGGACCTTCCGGATGCGGAAAAAGTACACTTTTGCGCCTGGCTTGTGGTCTGCTGCCGCCAGACAGCGGTCGCATTATCGGCACAGAAAACCGCTTTTCCTATGTCTTTCAGGAAAATCGGCTTTTGCCCTGGTATACGGCACGGCAAAACATTGAATTGGTCTGCCGGCGCCGTTCTGCCGAATACTGGTTGGAGGCCGTCGGCCTGAAAGCATTTGGCGATACGCTTCCATCAGCGCTTTCCGGTGGTATGCGCCGTCGGGTCGCTCTTGCGCGTGCCCTGGCAGCCGATGGACAGATTTATCTGTTTGACGAACCGTTTACCGGCCTGGACGCAGAACGCCGTGAGGAAATTATTTCCCTCATCCGTCAATATACAGCCGGTCATTTATGCTTATATACTTCTCACGATTCTCTGGAAGCCGAAAAAATAGCCGCAGAAGTGCTGCATTTTACCGGACCACCTCTGCAGCCAATATCTCCTTTATACAAAAATAATTTCGATAAATAACTAAATATAGTATGTCAATACATATTGACATACTATATTTAGTATTGTACGATAGAATTACATATCTGCCGCGCAATCGCTTTAAATACAATATACTATATTGGCCGCGGCTTTCCAAGCACCATTTTGTATAGAACAGGAAAGAGAGGGGTTTATCATGTTTCAAGCCATTATCAAACGGGATGGCAGAAGGGTTCCTTATGACATCCATAAAATTGAAGTAGCAATTCAAAAAGCTATGGAAGCCGGAGGCCGCAGCAGTCATCCAGAGGAAGCACTTCATTTGGCTCAAAAGGCTGAACAGGTGCTGACAGAAAAGTTCCCCGGAGGCGAACCGGGTGTAGAAGATATTCAGGATATCGTAGAAACCGTTCTTATGGAAAACGGTTATCCCCTGATCGCTAAAAAATATATTCTTTACCGTGCCGAGCGCACCAGAACCCGTGAACGCAACACGCATTTGGCTCGCGCTTACGATGAAATTACTTTTGCCGATGCAGCAGACAGCGATATGAAGCGCGATAACGCTAATATCGACGGCAATACCGCCATGGGCTCCATGCTCAAATACGGTTCGGAAGGCGCAAAAGACTACTATCTGAAAAATATTCTTTCTCCCGAGCAAAGCAGAGCACATATGGAAGGAGATATCCATATCCACGATCTGGATTTTTATACATTGACTACAACTTGCTGCCAGATCGATTTGGTAAAGCTTTTCGCAGGCGGGTTTTCTACCGGCCACGGTTATCTGCGAGAGCCCAATGATATTTCCAGCTATTCTGCGCTGGCCTGCATTGCCATTCAATCCAATCAGAACGATCAGCATGGCGGCCAAAGCATTCCGAATTTTGATTATGGCCTGGCCATCGGTATTGCCAAAACCTACAAGCGTCTGTATGCTTCCAATTTTGCCAAAGCCAGTGAGTTTGCCGCGCCGGAAGCGCAACTGAGTGAACAGGAAATGCGCCAGATTATTGCCGAAATCGAGGCGGAATGCCCCGGCACTTATCCTTGCCTGGCGGGCAATGAAACATATTTCCAAATGGAAGCGCAACGTTTGGGCAATCGTTTTTCTCAGGAGACATTGCTTTGGTTGCGCAATTTTGCCACTTCCCATGCAGAAACAGAAACCAAACGCGCTTCCGACCAGGCAATGGAGGCTTTGGTGCATAATCTGAACACCATGCATAGCCGCGCCGGTGCACAAACCCCGTTTTCTTCCATCAACTATGGTATGGACACTTCTCCCGAAGGCAGATTGGTCATCCGCAGCATTTTAAAAGCTTGCTATGATGGCCTGGGGCATGGAGAGACTGCAATTTTCCCCATCCACATTTTCCGCGTCAAAGAAGGTGTCAACTACAACCCCGGCGACCCCAACTACGATTTGTTCCGTCTGGCCTGCGAAGTTTCCGCAAAACGCCTGTTCCCCAACTTTTCCTTTATCGATGCGCCCTTTAATCTGCAATATTATAAAAAAGGGCATCCTGAAACGGAAATTTCCTATATGGGCTGCCGCACCAGAGTCATGGGAAATATTTACGATCCCCAAAAAGAAATCAGCTTTGGACGCGGAAATTTGAGTTTCACTTCCATCAATCTTCCCCGTATTGCCATTCGCAGCAATGGTAATCTGGAATGGTTCTTTGAGGAGCTGGAGCGCAAGATGGATTTTGTCTGTAAACAGCTTTTAGATCGCTTTGCCATCCAATGTGCAAAGCGAAAGAAGAATTATCCTTTTCTGATGGGGCAGGGCGTCTGGTTGGAATCGGATGCCTTGGGCAATGAGGATACGCTGGAACAGGTGTTACGGCATGGCACACTTTCAGTCGGCTTTATCGGTCTGGCGGAAACGTTGGTCGCTCTTACCGGAAAACATCATGGAGAATCGCCGGAAGCGCAGAATCTCGGTCTGGAAATCGTCAGCTTTATGCGCCATTATCTGGATACTTTGAGCCGCAAGATGCAGCTGAATTTTACGCTGCTGGCTACACCTGCCGAAGGCCTTTCCGGTCGCTTTGTGCGCATGGATCGAAAAAAATTCGGTTCCATCCCCGGAGTCACCGACCGCGAATACTATACCAATAGCTTCCACATTCCTGTCTATTATCATATTTCTGCCTTTGAGAAAATTGCTCTGGAAGCTCCTTATCATGCGCTGACCAATGCCGGGCATATTACTTATGTGGAATTGGATGGCGATACCGCCAACAATGTGGAAGCCTTCGAATCAGTAATTCGCGCCATGAAAGAAGCCGACATCGGCTACGGTTCCGTCAATCATCCTGTTGATCGGGATCCCGTCTGCGGATATACCGGTATCATCAACGACGAATGCCCCGGTTGCGGCCGGAAAGATGACGGAAGCATCCCCATCGAGCGGATTCGCCGCATCACCGGATATCTGGTTGGCACACTGGATCGTTTCAATGATGCCAAGCGTGCCGAAGAGCGGGATCGGGTGAAGCATCATGTCTGATTCGGATATCCGCCTTGCCGGATTTATCGGGGATTCCATAACCGACGGCCCCGGAATTCGCGCGACAATCTTTGTGCAGGGATGCTTACGCCATTGCCCCGGTTGCCATAATCCGGAAACTCTTCCCTTAGAGGGCGGCCAACACATCTCTGCCGACGCACTTTATCAGAAAATTGCTTCCAATCCTTTGGTGCGTGGAGTCACTTTTTCAGGAGGTGAACCGCTCCTGCAAGCACGGCAATTGTTGCCGCTGGCGCAACAGCTGCGCCGGAACGGCTATGAACTGGCCATATACACCGGCTATACCTTTGAAGAAATTCTACATACAGGAGGCGACGCACTGAAGCTGATTGCTCTGGCCGACACTTTGATTGACGGGCCTTTTATTCTGGCTCAGCGCAGCCTTTCCCTTCCCTTTCGCGGTTCAAAGAATCAACGGATTCTTAATATTCCCAACTCGCTGAAAGCTGGTATCGCCATTGCAGAAACTGCATCGCGCTGGAATGGCTCCAAACAATTATTTCTCTAAATTTTTTTCCGAAAAAAAGAGTCGTGTATCATAACACGACTCTTCTTTTATTCCTTTGAATACTGATTCCATGCTGATTTCTTCTCTTCAATCATGCCGCACGGGCATATACGGAATCAGTTTTTCGGCAAACTCAGGAATGCACATACTTTGCAGCCATACTTTTCCCGGACCCTCCAGCACAGTCAAAAACAGCCCTTCTCCGCCGAACAGAACATTTTTAAAGCCCCGCACCATTTCTGCACGGTAACTGACAGTAGCTTCATACAGAGCAACATTTCCCGTACTTACTCGCAGCCGTTCTCCCGGAGCCAATGTTTTTTCCAGGGCAATTCCGTCAATTTCCAAAAAAGCCATGCCATTTCCCGACAGTTTCTGCATGAGAAATCCTTCTCCGCCTAACCAACCTCCGCTGCCAAATTGCGCATAGGCCGCCAACTGTACATTTTGTGTTGCGCAAAGAAACGCCTGTTTCTGACAGATGTACTCCATTGAGCCATCCAGCTTCAGCGGCACAATACTGCCCGGCATCGTGGAAGAAATGAGAATTTCCTGCGCAGGGCGCTCCGAACGGAAAGTCGCCATAAACAGAGACTCTCCTGTAAAAAGCCGCCCAAGACCACCCATAAAGCCGCCGCGCATGTTGGTTTCCATGGTAATTCCATCTTGCATATAGGTCATACCGCCGCTCTGCGTATAGATGCTTTCTCCGGCATCCAATAAAATGCTGACTGCCGGCATATTTTCGCCAATAATTTTATACTTCACCTTTTCCTCCCCCAACGAGAATGGCGGTGCCTCACTGCGCACCGCCTTTTTTTAGAGAGTCTTACGCAACACCAGGAAATCCACATCCTCATAGGATGCTTCATCCTGCGCATTGATCACATTGAAGCCCAATGCTTCACGATAAATTTTGAGTGCTTTATAATTTGAAGGATGCACGCATACCTCCACCATGCGCAGATTACTTTCTTTCAGATCTGCAAATGCACTCAACAGCAGAGATTCGCCAATATGTTTTCCCGATTCCGAAGGCTTTACCACCACTTCATAGAGAAAACATTTGCCGGGATTGTTAAAATCCCGCAGAAAATAGGCACAGCCCAGCACTTCATCATACTCGACCGCTGCATACACTCTGCCATAACGAATAAAAGAATGTGCTTCAAAATAATTCAGCCCCGTACCTCTGGCAGGATGCACCTCCTGCTCCAGCTCCATGATCTGCTCCAACATATCATGGTCACTCTCGCTGATATGAAAATATTCAATTGCCATAAAGTAACGTCAACCTTTCAAAATACCATTTTTTTCATTATAACAAAGCCATTCCCGCTTTGCAATTCCATGCTTTATGCTTTATACTTCATGCTTTTCACGCACTGTTTCCCGCATCCGTAAATCATCCCCAGTAAAGCGCAGCACGTGGCTGTCCCTCGCACTGACCAGACGGGAAAAGACCCGCTCCGTATAACGATCGGGCAGTTGCTCCATGGAATGATTGGTTACCGCAAATGTATACAGTCCCTTCTGGGCACGCTGACATAACAAATCAAAGAAGTATTCCCTGGTCACATTCTGCGTCATCGGTTCGCTGCCCAAATCATCTATCGCCAATATCGTCGCTTCATAAAACAGATTTACGGAATACCCTTCTCCCAAACGATGGCGGTGGAAATAGTCGAACATACGCCCCGCTGTGATGCAGCAAATATCCCTTTCTTTTTTTTGCAGCTCCCTGAGGAATGCATGCAGCAGATAACTCTTTCCCAGACCTGCCTTCCCGCAAAACAGAATCTGCTTTTTTTCATTTTCCGGGAATTTTTTTGCATAATCCTGCAAAAACAGCTTAATTCTTCTGGTCACACTGCGCTGTGTTTCGTTATCTGCAAAAATTCCTTCATTATATTGTGCAAAGTCCCCATCCAGCGTTGGTATCTCTTGCCCGCCCAACACCTGAACATAAGCCTGTTCCTTCATGCAAATACATAATTTGCCCTGCACATAGCCACTCCCCTGACAAAGCGGACATATCATCTGCGGTTTTGGCCGCCGAATTCCCTGCGCCTGCAGGTAAGTTTCTGTCTGTTGTTCCAGTTCCTGCAGCTGCCGCGCAACCCGCTGCTTGATCTGCTCTTTTTGTTCCGGAGTCTGCATAATTTCCTTCAACTGATCTACCAGCAGCGCTTTCTTTTGGCGATCCAACGTTTCCAATACAGGGTGTTCCCGATAAATCTGCTGCTGCCAGGCCTGTTGCCTGGCCTCTTCCGCATTTTTCAAACTGTCATAACGGGCAAAGAGATCCTCCATCGTTTTAGCCATCTGCATCCTCCTTATTCTTCATATTGCAGGGTAGGATCGGGCACCAATTGTGCCAACTGCTCTTCGGAATAACTACGGCTGTCAATATCACTAAAATTGGAAGTTTTTCTGCCGCGGCGCCGGAATTCCTCATTGGCCTCTTTCGCCTGCCGCAGATTATGCACACCCGCTTCCTTCCATCTGAGCAGCATCGTATCCATTGCACGCAGCGGAGAAGAAGAACCAATCGCACAAGAAGCGGCAAAAAGAATCACCTCATCGGCAAAGCCGTATTCCTGGGAAAACTTTTCATATAACGCAGTATCACCCCGGCTGACCCGCTTTTTATACCCGGCTGCATCCAGCATTTTGCGCACTTTGCTCTGCTGCTTTCTTTCCGTTTCTAGATAAGTCCTGATCTGCGCTTCTTTCAAAAGCCCTCGCTGCTGCCAATCGGTCAATACCTGTTCCACATAGTCAAAACCGGCAGAGCTTTTTCCCGCTGCCTGCGCACATGCCAGCAGAATCTCCTCCTGACCAAATCCCATGCGGATAAATTTCAGGTAGCGGTTACGCTGCTCCTGTGAAACGGTGAGCCGTGCATAGGAGAGTGCACGCAGCACTTCTTTGATTTGTTCATCCAACTTTTCGTTCAGTGCAAAATATTCCTGTACTTGTACTGAAGAAAGGCATCCTTGCTGATACAAGTTCTTTAGAATTCCGTCCAGATATTTAAGAGTAGGATATTGCGCATTGGTAGTTGCTGCCATGGCTGCTTTGATTGCTCCAAAAGAAAATCCCCACTCGCTCACCCACTTTTCATACAACTGAAATTCCTGATCGGTGGGCAGGCGCAAAATATTTAGTGAGGCCAATAATTCCCTCAGCTCAGCGGTATTGCGCTTCAGAGCTGCAATTTTTCGCTGAGCAGTTTCAATGCTGTCGACGCCTTCTTTTGCCCAGCTGCGGCCTACTTTTTTAATATATGCCATGCTCACTCTATTGCCGGCGCTGCTGTTGTTAATGCAATATTCTGCCAGCAAAAGCAATACCTGCGCAGGCAAACCATAAATATCCATCAATTCATAAAACGTTTTATAATCGGCATAGCTCAGCTCACGGTCACTGAACAATGCCTGCAACATATGATTCAGTCCTGCATCTTTATATAACTCTATCGCCTCTGCCGGTTCCGCTTGCTGCGGTATTTGATAACGAAGTTCTCCACTTAACTTAGATTCTGCTATCAACCCCTGCGCCTGCAAAGTTTCCAACGCTTGCAGCAGGACACTTCGCTCTATTCCCAACGCTTCTGATATCTGCTCCGGTTCTCCCTCTTCATGCAGAAGTCCGTATAAATATACACGCAAGATTTCCGGTTCTCCCGCCAACAGCTGCTCTGCCACCATACGAGGAATTACCAGCATATCCAACGCTTGTTTATTAAAAATCATGTCATTTCCCCTCTATATCCTGCAAAAAGCGAAGGATTCCCATGGCAGTATTCTGCCCTTTTTCCAGCTGCAGGCATGCACCGCAATTGCGTATCTGCATCTCATAGGGCTGCTCCGTACTTTGTATAAAAGCCTCTGTATTACGTTGCTCCGAAAAAATATCTTCTCCTCCCTGAAGATATAGTATGGGAATATGCAGAGCCTTTAACTGCTCCGCCACCTTGCCCTCATCATAGTTAGCCACTGCCAGCCGCACACAAAACTGCACTTCTTCCCGGCTGTATGGCCTGCAAAAAGCGCGCACATCCTGCTCCTGCAGCACCGTTTTATCAAAAAATGCCTTCTCCAGCTGTTTGCGCATATATGCCGGATTCTGCCACCGCCGAATCAACCATTTCCCCCAGAAGCCGGCCAGCCGCCTTGATTGCGCAAAATCCAGATCCCTCAACGCACCTGGATTGATCAGAACCATATGCGAAACTTGCTTCTGATTATAAAAGCAATACTCAATACCATACGCAGCACTTTGCCCGCAAGCGACTATCGTGCATTTGGAAATACCCAATGCTTTTAGCAGCGCTTCAATTGCCAGTGAAAAATCCTGCACCGTATAATTCATATCCGGACAGCCAGAAGCACCGTGCCCCGGAAGATCCGGTACAATTACCCGATATTTTTCGCTTAGCGCGGCCAGCAGTTTTCGATAGACTGCACCGGAGTGACCGGCATCATGCAAAAGCAGCAAGCAGCTTCCCTGCCCTTTTTCCTGATAGTGGATACGAGTTTTAATGCGCACCGTCTTCCGCCGGCCTTGTTCTGTTTCCAAAGTCGTCGAAAAAGCAATATTCACAAATTTCCCGCCTATACCGCGGCGATTTACCTGTTCCTTTTCCATAACCCCGTATCCGCTTTTTTCTTCTTATCATACTATCCAGTTCTTCGAAATGCAAGAACGGATATAGCGCCAGGCAAGGCGCAACAAAT
>CAMEMG010000058.1:0-10059 GCA_945927325.1 uncultured Clostridia bacterium
TATGTCGGAAAAACACAGCTTATTGGAATGCAGAAAATGTGTCCTGTGAAAGTTTGGAGCTGATGGTAGGTGCCAAAGAGAAAGAGGCATATGAAGCATTCGAGGCAGGGCGATTGGAATATACGGAAGTTATGCCGGTTGAACAGCGTTGTATTGCATCTCGTGAAAACCCGAATTATAATTGCACGGAAAATTTACAGACCATTTGTGTGGGAGTCAGTGCGCAAAGTGCGCTGTTTTCCGCAATGACAGAAGCAGAGGTGCGCCGTTTCTGTAAAGCACTATCGTTGCTGATCGATCGGGAATATATGGCATATATGAGTGGCCGACCGGAAGCAGGAATGGCAGAAGAAAAGTTAATTGCCAGGCAGGTAGGCGGAGAGGCAACGCGTGGACAGGAAGATGTCGTAGAGCGCTACCATCAGGCGTTGCAGTTGCTGGTTTCTTTGGGATGGGAACTGGATGCGGATCAATGCTTGAAACAGCCGGTGACATTGCATTACGGCATTTGGGCAGGAGCGGATTCTGAGCAGCGCCTGATAGCCCAGTGCTTACAGGAAGATTTCGGCATTGCCGGAATTTGTATGGAGATTACAGAATATGAGGATGAAGCACAGGCGGAGGAATGGATGCGGCAGGGAAAGCTGGATTTGTATGGATTGACTTTGAGCGCTGATTATGGAGACGGCTGTCAGGTGCTGCTGCCCTGGACGAGTAAAAATCAGCCGGGATGGTTTGCGTGGTCGGAAATTACGGAAACCATCGCAACTGAAGATGTGGCGAAGTGAACGGGAGAAGGAAAGGCGTTGGCAATGGGAAGGACATATTTATAGTAAAAACACTGCAGTATACATGTATACTGCAGTGTTTTTTTGATGAAACTCAGGCGGCACGCACTGTTTTATAGTAGGCTTTTGCAGTCATCCTATAAATGAAGCCATAGAAAAGTGCGAACAGCAGAAGGGTCAGTAATGTGCAAAGTGCAAAGAGATGGATGTTTACCAGGCCAAGAACGGATAACAGGCGGGTAAGCATGGGAAAGGCCGCGGCAATATGGAGGCCTGCTGTGGCCAAAGGCAGGAAAAAGACGGTCATTACTTGCGAAGAGATGACGCGCTTGACTTCTTCCTGGCTCATGCCGACTTTCTGCATGATGAAAAAGCGCTGTTGATCCTCATATCCTTCGGAAACTTGTTTGTAATACATAATCAGTACCGTAGTCAACAGGAAGAGCAGTCCCAGAAAGATACCCAGGAAAAACAAACCGCCGTAAAGAGATAAAAAGGTTGTCTTTGCTTCGACTGCACTGGAAGCGGATAAAGCAGAAATCTGTGGATGATACTCACGGAACTGATTTACAATTTCGCAGAGAAACTCGGAGAGAGTGCGCTGCAGTTTTTCATTGCCTGCTACATCAATACCATAATACTGAGAAAACGCAGGAGCAGTATCCCCAGACAGAGAAACATATATATTGGAAATGGCCTGTTCATCGGGCATGATCAGATAATATACTCCATAGGGCTGGAAAGAAACATAGCCTTCCGCATCCAGATTCAGCGAGGGCAATACTTGCCGGATTTGATATTGCAGGTCATGAAAAGAAAGCGTGGAGCCAGTCTGCAGAGGATCTCCCTGGACGGTAAAGGCTAAAACTTCATCTGCGGCCAATTGCAGCGTGGTATCCTGCTGCCGATTGTATTCTTCCAGCGGAATCATGTATATGAGGCAATACTCAGAATCGGCTGGGGCATCTTGCCGTGTGAAAAAAGTATTTTCCTGTTTTTCCAGGCCAATGGAGAGATATCGGTAGAATACGAGATTTTCCGTTGGGATTCCGCTGCTTTTTACTGCTCGATCCAGCGTTTGCAGGAGCTGCTGAGACTCTTCCTGCGTCATCTTGCTGCCGCGTACTTCTATATTTCTGGGAAACTGATTGCGAAGCGCGTCATCCATCCCAAAAAAGAGGGAAGTTGTAAAAGAAATCATAACCAGAACCATTGTGGAAAGAATACAGATATTGGCAAGGCCTACTGCATTCTGACGCATGCGGTACAGCATACCGGAGACACTGGTAAAATGCTTGGGCTGATAGTAGTAGCGTTTATTGCGCCGCATCAGCTTGAGTACGGTAATGCTGCCCGCAGTAAACAGGCAGTAGGTGCCGATGATGACCAGTATGACTGCTACAAAGAACAGCAATAATGCCTCCAAAGGATTTTTGGTAAAAATGGCAATGGCGTAGCCTGCGCTCAGACAGATAAAGCCGACAATGGCCAAAGGCCATTTGGTTTTTGGCTCCTGTTCGCCAGTATTACTGCCATGCAGCAGTTCGATGGGTTGTGCGATATGTACTTGCCGCAGATTTTTAAGCAGTGTCAGCAGAAAGATGCTTCCGAACAGAATCACGGTTGCACTCAAAGCAGAAGGGGAAATCTGAAATCCAAAAGGAATCGGGAAATTGACCAGATTCAGCAGCAGCATAAGCACCAACTTGGAAAAGAGGAGCCCTGCCCCAAGACCAAACGACAGAGAAATTATGGTTACATAGAAATTCTCAGTCAGCAAAATGCGGGCAATATGCTTTTTTTCCATACCTAAAATATTATATAGCCCTAATTCCCTTTTTCGCTGTTTCATAAGGAAACCATTGGTATAGAAAATGAGAATGATTGAGAAAATTCCGATGACAATGCTTCCCAACCGCAGGATTACGATGAGCGAATCGGCACCGGCCATTTCCGCCAGACCATGGTTGGTGGAAACGAACAACATGATATAGAACATGGCGACTGTACAGATGCAGGCCAACAGGTAGGGAAAATAAAGTTTTGAATTTTTACGGATGTTGGAAGCTGCCAGTTTGACATAGAAAAAAGAAGGTTTACGCATGATCATTCTGCGGCTGCATCTGCTGCCGTCCTCCGGTAGTGAGAATGGTAAGCGTATCTGAAATGCGCTCATACATTTGCTCGTTGGTCATAGCCGCCTTATAAAGCTGATGGAATACTTCGCCGTCTTTAATGAATAATACGCGTTTGGCATGACTTGCTGCCTTTACCGAATGCGTTACCATAAGTATGGTCTGTCCACCGGCATTGATATCGGCGAACAATTGCAGCAATTCATCGGAGGATCTGGAATCCAGTGCTCCGGTAGGTTCGTCGGCCAGCACCAGCTGTGGCGAGGTGATAAGCGCGCGTGCGACGGCAGCGCGCTGTTTCTGCCCACCGGAAATTTCATAGGGAAACTTGGCCAGAATATCTGAAATGCCCAATTGCCGGGCTATGGGCTGCAGACGGGTGTCCATCTCGGTAAAGTTTTTCCCTGCCAGTACCAGTGGGAGAAAAATGTTATCCTGTACGGAAAAAGTATCCAACAGATTAAAATCCTGAAAAACGAATCCCAAATTTTCACGGCGGAAAGCGGCTAGTTCGCGTTCACAGATTGAGAGAGTGTTTTTCCCGTTTAAAAAAACCTCTCCGCTGGTCGGGCGATCCAGGGTAGCCAGAATATTGAGCAGAGTGGTTTTTCCGGAACCGGATTCTCCCATGATGGCGACATATTCACCGTTTTCTACCGAAAAGGAGACGTTGGAAAGCGCCTGGATTTGATTGCCTCCAAAACGTGTAGTATATATTTTCTTTAAATTTCTTACTTCCAATAATGGCATAGCATTTGCCTCCTCTTTACAAAAATTCCTGTTTTGATTATGGCAAAAGAATAGAATGCAAGCCATGGAATTGTCTTACATTCTATCCGTAAATCTTACTTTTATGTAAGGTTTTACTCTGCTTGCAGCGGTTGGGTATCCAGATAGAGGAAAATGGTGGTTCCCTTGCCTATTTCCGAAGAAATTTCCATCCGCAAAGAAAGGTGCGAAAGAATCGAACGGCAGAGATATAATCCGAGTCCGGTAGATTTTTGATTCTCCCGCCCATTATAGCCGGTAAATCCCCGTTCTCCCAGACGCGGCAAATCTTCAGGGGCGATGCCGATGCCGGTATCGCGGATGATCAGGATTTTCTGCGAACCGGGCTGCGCATGGATAGAGATGCTGCCTTTGGCTGTATATTTGAGTGCGTTGGAAAGAAGTTGTTCTATGACAAAACAAAACCATTTTTCATCCGTGAGTATGGAGAATTCTGTCGGTGTATAATTCAACGTAATTCGTTTGCGGATAAAAAGCGGAGCAAATTTCTTAATGCTTTGCCGCAAAAGTGCATCCAAAGAAACAGTTCGCAGAACCATGTCGTTGGATATTGATTGAGTACGCAGATATCCAAGTGCCATTTCCACATATTGCTCAATGGAAAAAAGTTGTTCATAAAGCAGCGAAGTGTTGGCATTTTCTTCACTTTGCAAAATCAGGCGCATAGCGGAAATTGGCGTTTTGATCTGATGTGCCCATAGAGAATAGTATTCACTCAGTTCGGTAAGCGCATGATCTTTTTGAGAGATGGCCTGCGCACGGCTTTCATCCAATTGTTTGAGTAATATCTGGTAATCCTTTTCAATACAGGTTGCTGCCGGAGGCAATTTGGGCAGCAACGAGGCGATACTGTTTTGCATCTGCTGCAATGTCGAATGCCGGCGCCGGTAAGAGAGAAAGTCCAGAGCCCCCAGCAGAAGCAGAAAAAAGAGGCAAAGCGATAAGGCATAAAGCAACGGCTCTAACGGAGCCTGATAGAGAGAAAAAACACAAAAAAAGATAGCCGAACAGCCGGCAAATGCCAGCAGCAGGCGAAAATGCTGTTTTAAATAAGAGAAAAAAGAATGCACCATTTTATAACAACAGCTGATAGCCGATTCCCTTTCTTGTTCGGATTGCGTTTTGCAATCCCAATTCTTCCAGTTTTTTGCGCAAACGTGTCATATTGACGGTGAGTGTATTATCGTCAATAAAGGTATCGTCGTCCCATAGAGCCTGCATGATTCGCTCTCGGGAGAGAATTTCACCCGGATGTTCCAAAAAAAGCTGCATGATGCGAAACTCATTGCGGGTAAGCTCTATGCGGGAAGATCCGTAAGAAAGAGTAGCTTCTCCAAGATTGAGGGAAAGACCGGCATGTTCCAGCAGATTGACTGCTCCGTGAAAAGAATAGGAGCGGCGGAGTAACGCCTGGATTTTGGCGGTTAACACATCCAGGTCAAAAGGTTTGGCGATAAAATCGTCACCTCCCATATGCATGGCCATGACGATATTCATGTTATCTGCGGCAGAGGAAAGAAACATGATAGGTGCCTTGGAAAAACGGCGAATTTCACTGCACCAGTGGAAACCGTTATAAAAGGGCAAAATAATATCCAACAAAATTAAGTGAGGCTCAAATTGCTGAGCTTGCGCGGAAATATTGGAAAAATCTTCCGCACAAGAGACAGAATACCCCCATTTTTGCAAATGGGTACACAATAGGGAAGCGATGGTAGGATCGTCCTCCACAATCAGTATTTTCTGCATAAGGGCTCCTTTCCTAAAGAAGATACTTTAATTATGACATGATGAACATTTTTTTGCAATTAGATGTTTCTTTTAAGAAATTTTATCGGTGAAAATATTGCTTTAAAGAAATACGTGTACTATAATAAAATAAAAGAGCACTATGGGAGGAAATAGGGATGCAATCGCTGAACGAATTGATTGAGATGGCAGTCGGTAATGGTTCGCGCAATGAATTTTGCCGCCGGGCAGGGATTAGTGCGGGAAATTTCTCAAGGATTTTAAAGGGGCAAAAGGCTTCGCCTGAAATTCTGCGGAAAATTGCCGATGCTTCTGCAACGGTTTCTTACAGTCAGCTGATGCAGGCTGCCGGTTATGTAGAAGATCAAGTCGGAGCACAGGCGGAAATACAGGCAATTCCCGTTTATGGCAGTATTGCTGCCGGGAGCCCTATTGAAGCAGAAGAGAATTTTTCCGGATATATTCGTTTGGAATATGCGCAAAAACATTTCGGAGCAGATTGTTTTGCTTTAAAAGTAGTGGGAGACTCCATGGATCTTGCAAACATGCCGGATGGCAGTACCGTTATTGTGAAGCGGCAGAGCGAGGTGCGAGATGGAGAAATCGGTGCCGTGATGATTGCAGGGCAAGCTACAGTGAAACGCATTTATCATCAGGGGGAACATCTGGTGCTGGCACCTGTGAGCAAAAGTGCTCTTTATGGGCCTCAAGTCTATTCCGGGGAAGATGAAGTACGGATATTGGGAAAAGTAGTTCTGGCACTGGTGGATATTATATGAAGGAAAGAGTCGTATTGCATGCCGACTGTAATTCTTTCTTTGCTTCGGTGGAATGTAAAAAACGCCCCGAACTGAAAGAGGTACCTATGGCGGTAGCGGGAGATCCGGAGAGTCGGCATGGCATTATTCTGGCAAAGAATGAAAAAGCAAAAAAATTTGGGGTAAAAACAGCGGAAACAATCTGGCAGGCGCGGCAGAAATGTCCGGAACTGGTGCTGGTCCCCCCCTGTTACGAGGACTATATCGCTTGCTCCAAGCAGGTCAATGCGATTTATCAGCAATATACAGATCTTTGCGAGCCATTTGGCATTGATGAAACATTTCTGGACGTTACGGGCAGTATGCATTTATTTAACAAAGATGGCGAAGGTATTGCGCAGGAACTGCGGGAGAGAGTTAAAAAAGAGGTGGGAATTACCATTTCGGTAGGGGTCTCTTTTAATAAAGTGTTTGCAAAGCTGGGCAGCGATTATAAAAAACCGGATGCAGTGACCGTGATTTCCAGGCAGAATTTCAGAGAGATTGTCTACCCTCTGGCAGCGGGAGATATGCTGAATGTTGGCCCTAAAGCAGAAGCAAGGTTGAATGCTTTCGGAATCTATACCATCGGGCAATTGGCTGCTGCCCGCAAAGATTTTCTGCAGTCATTGTTTGGAAAAGCAGGAGAATCCATGTGGCGGGCAGCGAATGGCTTGGATGACGATCTGGTACATAGCATTGCTGAAGAGAGTATTGCCAAATCGGTAGGGCAGGGAGTAACATTTCCGCGCAATCTGATGGGTGCGCACGAGATCTCGCTGGGCATCTCCATGCTTGCGGAAAAAGTAGCAGAGCGGCTGCGTAATCGCGAACTGGTATGTACGGGTGTGCAAATCTCCATTCGTGACCCGCAGTTTAAAAATATTTCACGGCAAAAGGCGTTGAGAGAGCCATCCTGTTTGTATGCGGAAATTTATGCACTGGCCTGGGAATTGGCTCAGGCTAACTGGAATATGAATCAACCGGTGCGTGCGATCAGTGTGACGGCTCTGGGAATTGGCCGCAAAGGAGAAATCCCTGTACAAGGTTCTCTGTTTGCAGATAAAAAAGAACATACCCGTGCGGAACAGCTGGAGAAGGCTGTCTTTACGCTGCGCAAAAAATACGGCAGGCAGAGTATCGGCCGGGCGGGTGTGATGAGTGCAGATTTCGGCCATGGAAAAGGAAATAATCGGAATGATAAGGGAAGTTATATCCCTTTTCATGGAATAGAGGAATGAAAATGGAAGTATTTGAAAAACTGACAATTCTGGCCGATGCCGCAAAATATGATGTGGCCTGTACTTCCAGTGGCGCCGATCGCCGGGGAAAGGCGGGAAGGTTGGGGAACACGACTTCTGTCGGTTGCTGCCATAGTTTTACGGCAGATGGGCGTTGTATTTCATTGTTGAAAGTGTTATTAAGCAATGTATGCGCCTATGATTGCAGCTATTGTCTTAACCGAAAGAGCAACGACATTCCACGCGCTTCCTTTAAGCCGCGGGAATTAGCAGATCTGACCATTGCTTTTTACCGGCGTAATTATATTGAGGGATTATTTTTGAGCTCGGCCGTAGTGAAAAATCCGGACCATACTTGCGAACTGATGCTGCAAACACTGAAGATTTTGCGGGAGGAGTATGGATTCCGCGGATATATTCACGCCAAAGCAATTCCGGGAGCGGATCCGCAGCTGATCCGACAAATCGGGTTATTGGCGGATCGAATGAGCGTCAATATTGAGCTGCCTTCCGAAAACAGCCTGAAATTGCTGGCTCCGGATAAAAAGAAGCAAGCCATTCTGCAGCCGATGGAGCAGATTCGCAACGGCATTGCCGCGTATAAACAGGAAATCGTGCAATACCGGCATGCGCCGCGTTTTGTGCCTGCCGGGCAAAGTACGCAATTGATTATCGGAGCCACTCCGGAAAGCGATTACCAGATATTGAAATTGACATCAGCGATGTATCGCAAATATGCACTGAAGCGAGTCTTCTTTTCTGCATATGTGCCGTTGGTGCAGAGCAGCAAATTACCATCTTTGGATACCAAACCGCCGCTTTTGCGGGAGCATCGCCTGTATCAGGCAGATTGGCTGCTGAGGTTTTATGGATTTCAGGCGGAAGAGATATTGGATGAGAAACATCCTTATTTTAATCCGTATCTGGATCCAAAATGCAATTGGGCACTGCAGCATATGGAGCAGTTTCCGGTTGAAATCAATCGGGCGCCTTATGAAATGCTGTTGCGTGTGCCGGGGATTGGTGTCAATGGGGCGCGGCGGATTACCATTGCCCGGAGGGCAGCAAAGCTGGATTTTGCAGATTTAAAGAAGTTGCGTATTGTGCTCAAACGGGCAAAATATTTTATCACCTGCAAAGGCAAAATGATGCCTGGCATTGGCTGTGATACGGCGCAAGCGCTGAATGGCCTGCTGCTGAATGAAGGCAGAAAGCAGGCATTTACTTTAGGAGCTCAACAGTTGAGCCTGTTGGAGCCAACAGTGGAGGATGCTTATCAATGCCTGAGCGGACAGCTGTAGTATATTATTATGATGGGACTTTTTCTGGTCTGCTGGCCTGTATTTATGAAAGCTATTATGCCAGAGAAATGCCGATAGATATTATCGATTTGCATACTGCACAGATGCAGCTTTTTTCAGGGAAGAGAATTTACGCGCATCATGAAAAAAGTGACCGGGTGAAAAATGGTTTGTTGAAAAAGGCCGGCTCACGGGCCTATGCATTTCTGCGGCAGGCTTTTCTCACTTGCCTTCCGAAAAAAGAATTGGCATTATTGCGTTTTGCCCGGCTGGCATTTACACGTGGAGCAGAGGCAATGGTTTTGCTTACGCATCCGGCTATGGTGCCGCTGGCAAATGCGGTAACACATATGAGGAAGGAAGCCGAGCTGCTGTTGGGATTTATTCGCTTTACGGAATATGAAGGCATTTTAATCAGCATGATCGAGCCAAAAAATCAGGTGCTGCCGCTGATAGCCCGGCATTTTTGTGACCGTTTTAACGGTGAAGCATTTTTGATTTTTGATAAAACACACCATCAGGCACTTCTGCATTATGGAAATCACAGTAAGCTACGCCATATGGAGCAGCTGAACCTCCCCAGACTTAGCGAGAAAGAGGAATGCTTGCGGGCTCTGTGGAAACAATTTTATGATACAATAGGTATTCGTGCACGTTATAACCCGACTTGCAGGAGGAGCCATATGCCAAAGCGCTATTGGCGCAATATGACGGAATTTCAGCATCCGGAATTAAAAGAGATCAAAGGTGATTTTCTGCTGCAGCAAAGAACTTTGCAAAAGGAAGCAGCCGGTTTGAAGCAGCCAGCTGGGCAAAAAATGGGAAGAGCGCTTCCCGTTCAGGAGGATGAGAAGCAGCATGGAAGAAAAACAATGGAATATATTAACGCTGTCGGAACAGCCAGAGCGGATAGAAGCGGCAGCTGCCTGGTTTCACGAAAAGTGGAATATTCCCCAACAGGTTTATCGGGAGAGCATGGAGCAAAGCAAAGAGTATCCGAAAAAGATTCCCCAATGGTATATTGCAGTAGGACAGGACGGCAGGATTTTGGGAGGGCTGGGTGTCATTGAAAATGATTTTCATAAACGACAGGATCTGAGGCCAAATATCTGTGCCGTATATGTGGAGAAAGCCTGGCGAGGGCAGGGGATGGCACGCGCTTTGCTGGCATATGCATGTACGGCATTGGCAGAGATGGGAGAGAAGGAAGTCTTTTTGTTGACGGATCATGTCGGTTTTTACGAAGCTTGTGGTTGGGA
>CAMEMG010000059.1:0-10059 GCA_945927325.1 uncultured Clostridia bacterium
GGCGACCACCGAGATCTACACTCTTTCCCTACACGACGCTCTTCCGATCTCCCCGGCTTCCATCTTTCATAAAAATTTTACCGATTTTTGCCGATTACAGTAATTCGTTTATACAAATTGCTGTGCCACTTGCTGTGCGAAGCTGCGAATCTCCCCATCCAACGCATAAATTTCTTCAAAACTATGCAACGCCGCTGCCGAAAAACTCTGCAGCGCCTGCTCAATAATCTGGCTGATCTGCCAAAAGCCGATCGCGCCGGCGCGAAACAAAGCAACTGCCGCATCATTTGCGGCATTAAACACCATCTGCATAGCCGACCCCTGCTCTATTGCCTGTTTTGCCAATTTCAGGCAGGGAAATCTTTCATAATCCGGCCGTTCAAAATGCAGTGCCCCCGCCTGAAAAAGATCCAATTTTTCTCCGCAATTAGGCATCCGTTCCGGATATCTCAGCGCATAGGCAATGGGCAATTTCATATCTGTCGCTCCCAGTTGTGCCATAACGCAGCCATCAGCATAGCGCACTGCCGAATGCACAATACTTTCCGGATGCACTACTACAGTAATTTTCGACGGGTCTATATCAAACATCCAGCGCGTTTCCATAATTTCCAGCCCTTTATTGGCCATGGAGGCGCTATCAATGGTAATCTTGGCACCCATACTCCAGTTCGGATGCTGCAGCGCCTGTTCCAACGTTGCCTGCTGTATTTTTTCCAGCGGCCAGGTGCGAAAAGGGCCACCCGACGCCGTCAGCAGAATTTCTTCGACCTGCGCCTTTCGATTCCCCTGCAAGCACTGAAAAATTGCTGATATTTCGCTGTCCAGTGGCAATACCGGCGTGCCGGTACGATCCATCAAGTCCCGTGCCAGACGCCCACCATAGACCATCGCTTCCTTTGTTGCCAATGCCACCGGAATCCCTTTCTGCAAACAATGCACAAACGGCTTGAGCCCGGCAACTCCAACCACACTCAGCACCACTAAATCGGCCTGCTCACAGATTTCAACCAGCGCTTCCGCTCCCTGCAGGATAGTTCCTGCAAAATGCCCCTGCACCCGCAGATTCTGCGCTTCTCGTTCATCCGTCAACGCCAGCAGCGCAGGGTGATATTTCTGCGCCAGAACTGCCAGCTGCTGCCAGCTGCTATGCGCTGCCAATCCATAAATTTCATAAGCATCCTGCATGCCTTCCAATACCTTCAGCGTATTGGTACCGATGGAGCCGGTAGCCCCCAGAATGACGATTTTCTTCCTTTTTTCCATATCGTCCTCAGATACCGTAAAAAATTCGGAAAAAGAGCAGCGTTACCGGCAACACGAAAATAATGCTGCATACCCGATCCAACATTCCGCCATGGCCGGGAATCAATTTACCAAAATCCTTCACTCCAAAAAATCGTTTGGTCAGCGAAGATGCCAGGTCACCAAATTGGGAAAGCGCCGCTAAAAGTGCGCCCAGCAGAAAATAACCATAGAGAGGAATCGCCGTTTCGCCAAAAATCAATGCGGCGACACCAGTCAGCACCGTTCCGCCCAACAGACCGCCAATAGCGCCTTGCACTGTTTTATTCGGGCTGATGGCGGGGCACAGCTTCCGTTTACCCATTGCTTTGCCGACAAAATAAGCAAACGTATCGCTGGAAGAAGCTGCTACAATGCTGAGCACAATCATCATCAGCGAAGCGTGTGCGTCTTCTACACAGACAATTTTATAGAAAAATACCATAAACAGCTGCGGATACAATAGCGAGAGTGCGCTGTAAGCTACGCTTTTATAATCATAGCGGCTGCACAGCGTTCGCGTCATAAACAGCAGCATCAGCGTGATCGCATAGGTAAACAGAACGCCTTCGGCCCCAAAATAGTAATAAGCCGGAAACATCGCCAATGCACAGAGATATACCGGCAGATCCACCGTCTTGGTACCGCTTTGCCGGATTGTATGCAGCATTTCGTACTGACAGAACAACCCGATCAGCACCACACCTACTTTCAGATATACTCCCTGAAGCACCAGCATTGCGACTAACAACCCTATAATCACAATCCCTGAAATAATGCGTTTTCCCATGTTCATACTCCTCCATATCTACGATTGCGCGCGGCAAACTCCTGCAGCGCCCGGGCATATTGTGCCGTATCAAAATCCGGCCAGTAGACATCTGTGAAATAAAGCTCGGCATATGCTGCCTGATATAATAGAAAATTACTGACGCGCAGCTCTCCACTGGTGCGGATCAGATAATCCACCGGCGGCAGACCTGCAGTATACAACCGCCTGCGGAATTCCTCGGCACTGGGTTGACATTTTCCTGCAGCCACATCCTGCGCCAACCGCACTGCTGCCTGATCCAACTCATCTCTGCCTCCATAATTAATGGCAACGGTTAAAATCAGTTCCGTATTATCCTTTGTCCGCACCTCCGCCTGCTCAATCAAATCCTGCAAAGTTGCGGAAAGACCACTCCGGTCCCCAATCATCCGAAAACGTACGCCATTTTCATGCAGTTCTTCCACTTCACTTTTCAGATACTGCGCCAACAACGACATGAGCACACTCACTTCTTCTTGAGGGCGCTTCCAGTTTTCTGTAGAAAATGCGTATAACGTGATTGCCTCTATGCCAAAAAGGGAGCTGGCTTTGACAATCTCCTTCACCCGCTCCACCCCTTTTTTATGGCCATATGTACGCGGCATCAATCGTTTTTTTGCCCACCGCCCGTTGCCATCCATAATCATAGCTACATGCCGGGGCAGCTTTTCTGCGTCCAATCCATATTGTGCCAGTTTTTCGTGATTCACAATTCTGTTTGCCTTTCTTCCTGCAGAATATCCGTCTGAAATTTACAGACAACCAATTCTGCGACGTTTTCCTTTATGCGGCAGCGCATCACCCGCATATCCTGTGCAGCAGGTTCTTCCCGCTTGCCCACATAAGAAACCATGCATACCTGCATGCCCTTCTGTTCCAAAAAACGGGCGGCCGCATCCGCAGGCCGCCCAAGCCAAATCTGTTCCATCAGATCTCCAGGATCTCGCTTTCCTTTTCTTTCAACAAAGCATCTACCTGTTTGGTATATTCGTTTGTGATATCCTGGCATTTCTTTTCCAACAAAGTTACTTCGTCTTCCGTAATCAGATTCGCCTT
This sequence comes from uncultured Clostridia bacterium, assembly GCA_945927325.1. GTDB lineage: Bacteria > Bacillota > Clostridia > Christensenellales > Christensenellaceae > QANA01. Next base: position 3,152 of record CAMEMG010000059.1, read on the forward strand.
TTTATCTTTGCGAATAGCTTCGATGGCATCTCTTCTGATATTGCGGATTGCAACCTTTGCTTCTTCTGCCGATTTTCTTGCCTGTTTCACCAAATCCTGACGGCGCTCCGCTGTAGGTTCTGGGAACACCAGGCGCACGACCTTACCGTCGTTGGAAGGGTTCAGCCCCAAATCCGAAGCCAGAATTGCCTTTTCCACTTCCTTCATCAAGCTGGTATCCCACAGGGAGATCGTCAGCATTCTGGGCTCTGGCACGGAAATATTGCCTACCTGCGGCAACGGTGTCGGCGTCCCGTAATAATTGACGAGCACCTTATTCAAAAGCTGCGGATTCGCACGCCCTGCACGAATCGTCGCAAACTCATTACCCAAAGCAATAATGGACTTTTTCATCTTTTCTTCTGCTTTTGTCACAGCTTCGTGAGTTACTGCCATAGTCAAAAACCTCCTTAAGGTCGTATTATTTATATTCTCTGCTGCAATTCAAAGTCTGTATTCTTATTTTACTTGATTACCCTGCGTTTTACAAGCATTCTTTCAATGGATCAGCGTACCGATCTTTTCGCCCTGCACGGCGCGCATAATTCCATTTTCCTCGCTGAGCCCAAAAGCCAGAATCGGAATATGGTTTTCCATGCACAGTGTCACGGCAGTGGTATCCATCGCCTGCAGGCCTTGGGAAACGAAATCGATATAGGATATTTGATCGTATTTTTTGGCCTGGGGGTTCTGTTTGGGATCGCTGTCGTAAATGCCATCCACATTTTTAGCCAGCAAAATCAAATCGGCTTCCATTTCGGCAGCGCGCAATGCCGCCGCCATATCTGTTGTAAAATAGGGGTTGCCGGTGCCGCAGGCAAAAATTACCACTCTGCCCTTTTCCAAATGGCGCACCGCTTTTCTGCGGATAAAAGGTTCCGCAATCTGGCGCATTTCGATGGCCGTCTGCAGTCTGGCAGGAATGCCCATCGATTCCAGCATATCCTGAAAAGCCAATGAATTGATGACCGTTGCCAGCATTCCCATATGGTCAGCCGTTACGCGGTTCATATCTTTTCCCTGCCGTCCGCGCCAGATATTGCCGCCGCCGATAATGACGCAAACTTCAATACCCATATGCACCAATTCTGCGACCTGCCCTGCCACTTTTTTCAAAATCGAAAAATCGATATTCTCTTTCCCATTGGAAAGCGCTTCTCCGCTGATTTTCAGCACTACTCTTTTATATGCCATTGGAAATAACCTCCTGCCGCAATGTATACCTGCAAAAAGAAAAGGCACGCCTGCGCCATGCCTCGACCGACCTGCAAGGCCCGCTAATGGAGTCGGGCGCCATCTTGCAAAATATGCACAATTCTATTTGATTTATTATATCAAAGGATGCTCTGCAGAGCAAGCCTGTCCTGCTATTCTCTATCCGTTTTTTCTGATGGCCCGGTTTGCCTTGGGCAGCACAATATTCTCCCGAAATCGTTCGGAAACCGTTTTTGGGGCCTTTCGCGCAACTTGCTAATATGTTTTTTAGTCTGTTTTTTATTTTACCCAAATCTTATTCAAAAAATTGGGAAGAATCACACGGAAATATTTTTTATCCCAACAGTTAAACGAGCCTTCATCACCTTTTTTATCAGTTCATCACCAACAAAAAAAGGCACCCGAGCCTCACGCTCAGGTGCCTTACATTCTTTTTAGCCATTCATCTGCTTCTGAATCTCTTCTGCGAAATTCTCATTTCGCTTTTCCAAACCTTCACCCATCTCATAACGGACAAAGGAGAGCACATTGAATCTGCCGCCGATCATCTTGGCAACGTTCTTCTCATCGTCCTTAACAAAGGGCTGCTCCAGCAGGCAAACTTCCTTATAATACTTCTGGATACGGCCTTCGACCATCTTATCGACAATCTTTTCCGGCTTGCCTTCATTGATTGCCTGCGCACGCAAAATCTCTTTTTCGTGAGCAATCTCATCGGCATCCACATCTTCCTTGCTGATATAAGTGGGTTTCGCTGCTGCGATCTGCATCGCCACATCGTGAATCGCTTCGGCATCAGGCTCGACATCCGTCTGCACCAATACGCCAATCTTGCCGCCTAAATGAATATAGGTGTCGGAATAACCCTGTACTCTGACAAAGCGGCGGATCTTCATATTTTCGCCAATCGTTGCGACTGCATTCTTCATCATCTCTTCTACAGTACCTGCCTCGCAGGGAGCTGCCATCAAAGCTTCCACATCTGCAGGAGCTTCCTTGACGATGATCTTGGCAATATCATTCACCAGACCTTTGAACTGCTCAGTCTTGGCAACGAAGTCGGTCTCGCAGTTTACTTCCAGCAGCACAGCGATGTCGCCCTCTTTATAAGCGGCTACCACACCTTCTGCTGCGATTCTGCCCGCTTTCTTTACGGCGGAAGCAAGGCCTTTTTCTCTCAGGATCTCAGCAGCTTTTTCGATATCGCCGCCAGCCTCTGTCAAAGCCTTCTTGCAGTCCATCATACCGCAGCCGGTTCTCTCGCGCAGTGCCTTTACGTCTTTTGCGGATATACTCATGTTCTTCCTCCTGAAAAATATCGGTTCTAATTATTCCTGCTCAGCTGCCGCTGCTTCCATTTCTGCTGCAATTTCTTCGCCGATTGCTTCTACAGCCTCAGCTTCTGCCTGCTCATCAGAAATAACTTCTTCTACTTCAACAGCTTCATCTTCCAGCTGTTCGCCCTGTTTGCCTTCCAGAATTGCATCTGCCATCTTGGAAACGATCAGTTTTACAGCTCTGATTGCGTCATCATTGCCGGGGATCGGGTAATCAATTTCATCGGGGTCGCAGTTGGTATCTACAATTGCCACAACCGGAATGCCCATCTTATGTGCTTCGGAAACGGCGATTCTCTCTTTTCTGGGGTCCACAATAAATACAGCACCGGGCATCTCGTTCATATTACGGATACCACCCAGGTTCTTCTCAAGTTTTTCCTTTTCATGCATCAACTTGATGATTTCCTTCTTGGGCAGCAGGTTGATATCGCCTGTTTCTTCCATCTTTTCGATGCTTTCCAGCTTTTCAATTCTGGTACGGATGGTTTTGAAGTTCGTCAACATACCACCCAGCCATCTGTTGGAAACGAAATGCTGGCCGCAGCGCTTTGCTTCTGTTTCCACAGATTCCTGCGCCTGCTTCTTAGTGCCCACAAACAAAATGGGCTTGCCTTCAATCGCGATATCGCGAATGAAGAAATATGCTTCGTTAACTTTCTTTACTGTCTTCTGCAGGTCGATGATATAAATCCCGTTTCTTTCAGTAAAGATATACTGTTTCATCTTGGGGTTCCAGCGTCTTGTCTGGTGACCAAAGTGTACGCCTGCTTCCAGCAGCTGCTTCATAGAAATTACTGACATTAAAATGTCCTCCTTAAATCGTTATGCCACCTTCTGCCTTTTTCCCTGTCCCACCGCGCTATGCGGGCACGAAAACAGAGCACAGCAAAAGTGCGTTATCTTGGTTATTATAGCATGAAAAAAACAGTCTTTGCAATAGTTTCCGGCACTTTTTTACCGTTTCTGTCGCAAAAACTGTCTTTTTTTCATCTTGCAATCAAGCGCGATCTTCGCAGTCTTCCTCGCCGCAATTCTCGCAGTCGCCATCACAAGCATCCTCATTATACAATGCTTCAAATACTTCCCAGGCGGCTTCCAGTTCTTCTTCTGTCTCTACCGGCTGCAAGGTTTCGTCGCCTTCTTCATCCTCGATCACTTCCATGATCAGCACTTCATCCGGCTCAAACCCGGGTACTTCTCCCACCGGTTCCATAGCCACATAAGCCTTGCCGTTGTTTTCAAAAGGCATAATCAGCTGAAAATTCAGTTCATTGTCGTTTTCATCCAACAGAACGATCAGCCCTTCTTCTTCCAATTCCTGCTCGGGAAAATTCTTTTCTTCACTCATATTCTTTACCTCATCATTTGAAAGCTGCCGGTTCTGTCCATATAGCTTTGCAGAATAGCCACCGCAGCCATTTTATCAATTACTTTGCGGCGCTTCTGGCGGCTCATATCCGCCTGCAGCAGCATTCGCTCCGCATAAACGGTGGTCAGCCGCTCATCCTCAAATTCAATTTCCAACCCCGACGCTTTTTTCAATTTTTCCGCAAAAGCCTGCACTTTCTCTGCCATCGGCCCAAGGGTACCATTCATATTTTTGGGCAATCCACACACAATTTTGCCGACGTTATATTGTACACACAGTTCACACAGATGTGCAATATCTTTTTTTTCACTTTCAGTGCGTGTATAGGATTCCACGCCCTGTGCCGTCAGCATCAACAAATCCGACACCGCAATGCCGATTCGTTTATCTCCCATGTCCAGGCCCATCAAACGCTTTTCCGCCAAATCCTTATTCCTCTTCCCCTGTCAGGCTTTCAATATAAAAATTCGTAATTTCTTCGAGAATCTCATCTTTATCCAGGCGAGTGAGCAAATTTCTGGCGCCGTTATGGCTCGTAATATAAATGGGATCTCCACTGGCCAAATATCCGACGATCTGATCTACCGGATTATACCCTTTCTCGCGCATTGCATCACAGACCAGCCGCAAAATCCCCCTTACCGGATTTTCAAGGTCTCTGGTACGGGTAAAGCGAGTTGTCTGCCCTCCGATCTTTTTCATCCATCTGCTCCTTTCCTGCAGTCTTTCTCATCTGTATGCATCAAATTATACACTACTCCCCCTGGAATTTCAACCAAGCTTTTCCATATTTTCGCAGTTTGTACACCCTTTTCCTGATTTTTTCAAAATCAGTGCAGTTGAGAAAGAGCTGCCGAAGCAGCTCTTTGATGCATCAGAATTTACAAGCCATACCATGCATCGTACGCTTGAGCATCTTTGCCTGTTTTCTCATATACGGCTTTACATAAGGCATCAGGGCAATTCCTGCCGCCGCGCCTACCAGACCGCCGATAAATGCAGCTGCACACTTCATTTTTACGCAATCTCCTCTCTATTTGAAGTAGTTTGCTTATACTTTGTGCAACTTGAGCGGTTTTATGCTATTTTTTCAAAACCGCAATTTCTTTCAGGCAATCCACTGCCGCATCCACATCCTCCAGCGTCGTATATCTTCCAAAACTGAAACGAACAGCCGATGCAATGCGCGCTTCCTCCAACTCCATGGCAGTCAACACATGCGAGTGCCCAATTGCCCCCGCCGTACAGGCCGATCCGCCCGAGCAGGCAATGCCCGCCATATCCATTTTAAATAACACTACCTCCGAACGCACGCCCGGCAGCGATACATTGACATTGCCGGGCAGACGCCGGCTTCGGCTGCCGTTGATCTGTGCTCCCGGGATTTCCTGCAGAATGCGCCGCATCATGTGATCTCGCAACCCACAAATGCGCTCCGCTTCTTCCGGCAGCTCCCGCATTGCCAATTCCATCGCACATCCCATACCCACAATCGCAGCTACATTTTCAGTACCGGCACGTCTGCCCCGCTCCTGTGCACCTCCATCCATGAAATCCATCAGGCGCAGCCCATCGCGCACATATAAAACGCCGATACCCTTGGGGCCATGAAACTTATGGGCAGAAATCGAAAGGAAATCCACATTGGCTTGCTGCACATCAATGGGCAGATGCCCGGCTGCCTGCACCGCATCCGTATGGAAGTAAATGCCTTTTTGGCGTGCAAATGCACCGATTTCAGCAATGGGGTTAATCGCCCCCATTTCATTATTCGCCCACATGATACTGATCAGCACCGTATCCGGGCGCACTGCCTGCTGCACCGCCTCCAGCGTGATCCTGCCTTCCGTATCTGGGCGCAGATAAGTAACTTCAAACCCCTCTTTTTCCAGAAAGGCACAGCTTTCCAGCACCGCATGGTGCTCTATGGCCGAGGTAATAATATGCTTTCCCTTTTCTCTGCAGGCATAAGCCGCCCCTTTAATTGCCCAGTTGTCACTCTCCGTACCTCCGGAGGTAAAAAATATCTCACGCGTTTTTGCTGCGTGCAGCGCGCTCCGCATCTGTTCACGAGCCGTATCCAGTGCATTGTGCGCGTTGCGCGCCAATGCATAACTGCCGGAAGCATTCCCATATTCTCCCTGTAAATAGGGAAGCATCCTTTCCAGAGCTTCCGGGCGCAGGCATGTAGTAGCCGCATTATCCAAATAAATCACAAGTTTCTCCTATAGATGCAGCAAAAGCAGCCGCCCGGGCTGCCTGCTTATTTTTATTCACACAAGCTGATAAACGAACCCATGGCTCCGGCCCGTTCGCCGTCCCGCCGATGAGAATAGAACATCTTACTGTCAGAATATGTGCATAACTGCGCAAGTGTGACATTTTCCGGAGGAATCTGTTCTTCATACAACTGGTAAGTGAGCACTCCTTCCAGATCCAGAAACAGCTTCCCATCCCGCTCCTTCACTGCATGCGGGTAATGGGGGCGGAATTTCCCCGCCACATCCTCCTTGACTTCATAATGCGGCCAACTGATGCAAGGGCCAATGGCAAAAAGCATCTCTTCCTTTCGGATTCCTATGCTTTGCATCCGCTCCACAATCGTCCGCACAGTGCCCAAATAGGTGCCTTTCCATCCGGAATGGCAAGCGCCCACAGCACGCCCGCAACGATCCGCAAAAAAGATGGCGCAGCAATCCCCATGCAGAGTAACAGCTGCCGTGCGTGCATCCAGCGCCATCACACCGTCGCAAAAAGGCAAGGTATTTTCGCGCGTAATGCCCATGCCATGGTGTGCTTCTCCCACGATTTCCACATGATTTCCATGACAATAGTTGCAGGCGACCAGTTTCTCAAAGTCGATGCCAATCGCCTGAGCCGCAATCCGAAAATTTTCCACTACCGTCTCACTGTCCGGTGTACGCTTGCCGCTCAAGTTCAATTAA
>CAMEMG010000060.1:0-9989 GCA_945927325.1 uncultured Clostridia bacterium
CACGCCATTTCCCTAATTTTCGTTTTACCATTTCTGTATCACTGACTTGCCTTCCCCTCCCTCAATCCGTTTGAGTATCTGCGCTGATCAGAGAAAGCTCCGTTTCCTGATATCCGCCATTGCGCCAATATTGAATATTCACAGTACTGCCCGCCTCTTTTTTCTGCAATATGTTTTTAATATCCGATTCAGAGGCAATAGCCGTACCATCTATTGCCGTAATAACATCTCCGGCAGCCAGTGTCCCGGCATTGGCATTCGTCACTTCGTTGACATAAAAGCCCTCTTTCAGGCCATAACGGTTGGCAACCAGGCTGTCAATCATCATACCACTGACTCCCAAACGACTTCTTCCTTTGACCTCTCCGTACTCCTTCAAGTCTTCTATAATTGGCAGTGCTTCGTCAATTGTAATAGAGAAGCCCAGCCCTTCATAACCGGTCGCCACATATTTGGCAGAGTTGATACCCACCAGCTGACCATCCATATTCACCAACGCGCCGCCAGAGTTTCCGGGATTAATCGCCGCATCTGTCTGAATCGTATTCATGGTGTAACCGCCGTCAATATCCAGCGGACGGTCTTTTGCCGAAACAATGCCAAATGTCACCGAGCTGGAGAATTCCAATCCGCCCGGATTGCCCACCGCCATCACAAAATCACCAATCGCCAACTCGCTGTAATTACCGATTTCAATAGGCGTCAGGTCATCCGCCTCAATTTTAAGCAAAGCCAGGTCGGTATCCTCATCTACTCCCACCAAGGTTGCTTCATAGATTTCATCATTATCCAGCACTACCTTCAAAAGCGAACTATCAGCCACCACATGGGCATTGGTAATAATATAGCCATCTTCCGTATAGATAATCCCCGAACCTTCCGCCGCCAACGTCAACTGCTTATCTCCTGAAAGAGTCTGCGCAAAGGGATATCTGCTCTGTGTCTGCTGGTAGTTCTGAATGCAAACAACCGAGGGAATGACTTTTGCCGCCACCTGAGAAGGAACTATATCAAAATCATACCCTGAAATTTTTATGGTTCCTTCATTCGTTTTCGTTTCGTCGGATTGCTGCTCTCCGGGAAGCTGCTCGGAAGAAATTTCCGGTTCATTTTTCCCGTTCCGCTCCGCTATCAATTTATAAATGCCAATAGAAGAGAATGCAACGACAGCCACCATAGCCAGGGCCAGCAAAACAGTCAGTACTTTTTTTCCCGCGCCGCCTGATGGTTTTGCTCCATAAAATTCATCCATATAATCATTCCTCCAATTTTATATTGTTTCCTTTTTGAATTCGTTTTTTATTATATCCTGCTCTCTGCTTTTTCTCCTTAGATAATTTGTGAATATTTGTAAACAAAAATTAATTTTTATATTTTATATTGCCTTTCTTTGTCGATTCTATCCATTCTCAGAAAGCAACATCGTGCCATTCTCCATACTCTATTATAAATATCCCATATTTCTGCATTTTTTCGATCAGGCACATAATATGCAAAAAACGAACGGATACCTTGCATAATGGAATTTTCTCCGTTTGGTTGTTATTGCTTTTCCCCTCTTATCTGGCTCTTGGAATTGCCGGCCAATTTTATATTTGACAGCCTTGTTTTATGGCTGGCCGCCCAATATCTAACTATCTGCCTTCTGCATTATGGCACTGATGCTCTCTGTTTGCAGCATACTCATCTATCTGGGTAATCGCTTCCTTAGCCTGCACAAAGTAAGCCTGTTCGGCAAAGAAAAGCACCGAGTCACTCCGGCTTTGATCTTGTGCACTGCTATATATCTTTTTTATTCTGCAACTAAGAAATAAAAAAAACCGCAGACTGTTGTCTGCGGTTTTTCCCTTATACTTAACTTACACTTTCTGCAAATCCACCGTCACACGATATGCATCGGGCGTCGCTGCTGCAATATATGCCTGCTGGATATCTTTCAACGGGATCATCTTGCCCAGGCTTTCCAAAGAATAGCTGGGATCAACGATCTTATGAGAGATCATGAATGCTGCATCTGCAAAGTCTGCCACATCACCGCTCATCGTGCCGATAATCTCAATACGGCGATAGTGGATCTCATTGGGATCGATTTCCCATTCAGGCTTCGGATAGCCAGCTGCAAACAGCAGGAATCTGCCTTCCACTCTCTTAAGCATTGCATAACCCTGCTTATAAGCAACACCCAGGCCAACTGCCGCGATTACGGCATCTGCGCCATAACCGTCTGTCAGACGCATGACTTCTTCCACCGGATCTACCTTGGTAGCATCAATAACATCCGCAAAGCCCATTGCTCTTGCTCTCTCCAATTTCTTCGGAGAAAGTTCGGAAATGATTACTCTTGCACCGAACGCATGTGCAACCTGTGCATTGGCAATGCCCATGGTGCCGGCGCCGATAATCACAACCGTTTCGCCCGGCTGCACGCGCAGCCTCTTCATACCACATACGCAGGTAGCAATCGGTTCAATGAACCCTGCAACCTGAGGATCCAGATCGTTGGACAGCTTTACCAGAGCCGTTTCAGGTTCCACACCATAGTTTGCAAAACCACGGCCACCAAGGAAGCCATTTACGGGGCCTCTCTTTTTAGCCTTTGCAGTGCAGGCAAAAGAATGACCTCTTCTGCAATTGACGCATTCGCCGCAGCCGCCATGTACCGGCCCGACACGATCGCCGACATTCAGGCTGACTACTTCTTCGCCCTTGGCAATGACAATAGCCGACCATTCATGGCCGCCAGCCATGGGGAAGCCCTGGTGCTCTCTCAAGCCCAGCCAATGCTGATAGTCAGTCGTGCAGATCTGGCAGGTTTCCATTTTGAGCATGACATCCTTGGGACCCATTTCAGGCATCGGCTCCTCATGGATTTCCGCCACATGTACGTTTCTTACTTTACCACCGATTTCTTCATCGGTTCTTGCTTCCATAATGGCAGCAAATTTTCTTACTTTTGGCAATTCCATAATGAAATTTCCTCCTCTTAAAATTTCTAACTCCCTATCGGGAAAAGCTTTCGCGAACATCTCAATTCCCTCTTATTCGCTTTGCTTTTATTATATCATAACTCTTTTGAAATTCAAGAAAAAAGCTTTTTATAGCTATTCCACCTTTTTGCATTTCCGCTGTTTCTGTGATATATTTGAGAAAAACTGCTGTTTTTCGGTGCCTTTATTCATTCTTTTCCGCATGGTTTCCGCGAAATCAACAGGCAGTTTTCTCAAAGGAGTTGCCATTCATGAATCCACTTTCCATATGCGGATTTAGTAAAACCGGTCAATGGTACAAAGGCAATCTTCATTGTCATACCACTGATTCCGACGGTTGCCTGTCGCCTGCTCAGGCAGTGGAATTGTTCCGAAGCCACGGCTATCATTTCCTCTGCCTCTCTGATCATGATATTTATAGCGATTATCGTTCGCGTTTCAATCGCGAGGATTTTATCCTGTTGCCCGGAATAGAAGCTTCTGCCGTTCTGGTTGAAGCCGATGGCAAGCTGCGCAAAAAAGTGCATCATATGCACGGCATTCTTGGGACAGCCGAAATGCAGGCTCAAGCCTCTCAGCCGCTCTTTCACCATAAAGAGGAGCTTCCTGCCCTTCGACATTACGGCACCTGGGATGGCGCCAAAGTTGCCCAACAGCTGGCAGACTCGCTCTCTTCCCGCGGTATGTTGGTTACTTACAACCATCCTGTCTGGTCAAGAGTCGAGGAGGCAGAGTTTCTCTCTACGAAAGGGCTGTGGGCCTTGGAAATTTATAATTACGGTACCGTCAACGAAAGTTATACCGGTTACGATGAACTGCATTGGGATAGCTTTCTTCGGAAGGATCGGCGTCTTTTTGCTTTCGCAGCCGACGATAACCACAACGAAGGCGTTTTTCCCGATACATTCGGCGGATATATCATGGTGAAATCTCCGGAGCTTTCGCACGAAGCTATCGTGCAAAATATGCTTTGCGGAAATTTCTATGCCTCTTCCGGCCCGCAGATTTTTGACTGGGGCATCCGCGAGGGAGTGGCTTACATCGATTGCAGCCCTGTTTGCCGCATCGATTTTATCGCCGGCAATCACATCAACGACGGTTGTTCCTGCCTCAGCCCGTCTCCCGTTGATACTCTGACGCATGGCGAATATCGGTTAAACGGCTATGAAAGTTACGTGCGCGTCAGATGTTCGGATGCTTTTGGACATACCGCCTGGAGCAATCCCATTTTTCTGAATGAAGCACAGCCCCTCTCTGCTTACTGAAAGGAGTCTATATGCAACAACCTTATTCCACGCATTTATTTGCGCCTGATCTTACCATCATCGAAGAGAACGGCGTCCGCATGTTTCTGATTCAGGGAGAATCCCGTGCCATGCTGGTGGATACCGGTTTTGGTGGCGGCGATTTACCTGCGCTCATCCGCACATTGACCGATAAACCCGTTTTCGTCGTCAATACGCACGCAGATGGCGACCATATAGGAGCCAATGCCTGTTTTGATCTGACTTTCATGCATCCTGCTGAAATGCACCGCTATTACGAGAAAGCTGCGCCTTCTCACCGCCCGCAACCGCTTTTTGACGGCGATTGCATCGATCTTGGGAGCAGCCGTTGGGAGATCATCGCTTTGCCCGGTCATACGCCCGGCAGCATTGCCCTTTTTGAGCGCAGCCGCGGCCTGTTCATTGGCGGAGATACCATCCAGTTTGGCCCCATTTATATGTTCGGCAGCGGTCGCTGCCTTCCGGCCATGATCGCTTCGTTGGAGCGCCTGCAATCTATGGAACTGCCCATTCGATGCATTTTACCATCTCATTTTTCCCTGGAATTGCCGCAGGATATTATAAAACAAGTTCTTTCTGCCGCACAAGCTTTGCTGGACGGCAGCCTTACTCCGGAAGCTCCGGAGCGCCCCTTGCCCTGCAAGCGTTATCAGCATGGCAATATTTCTTTCTATTATGGTAATGAACATTGATTTATTCTTATTTACATAAAGTACAATACTATGAAACAGACCGCATGGGGGTAGTGCACCATTCCAACTATTTCCGTTGGATGGAGGAGGCACGTGTTGCCTGGCTGGCAGAATTGGGCTTCGGTTATGATGCATTGGAAGAGCAGGGTATATCTTCTCCGGTCATACAGATCACCTGTTCTTATCATCGCCCCTTCTCCTTTGGCAGCACAGTGTGCCTACAGGTTTCTCTGGCAGAATACAATGGCGTCCGGGCACACATTCATTATCAGATGCTGGATGCGCAAAGCGGCGAACCGTATGCCGAAGGTGAATCTCTGCATTGTTTTTTGGGAAATTCTGGTCGTCTGGTTAATTTGCGTCGAGCACTTCCCGCTTTTGACGCCATTCTGCATCCATTGGTCGCTCCTCCCGAGCCCTCTCAAAAATGAATAATTTCATAGATTTTGTATTCATTTTTAGGAGATATTCCCCCTATATTCCGGATTTCTTTTTATAAAAATGAATTATTTAAAAAATTAAATTGCAAAAAAATATAAATTTTCTATTGACAAACACCCTCTCGGATAGTAAACTTAACCACATCAACAAAGGCGTTTGAGGAACCCTTCTTAAGGTTCTCTGACGCCTTTTTGATTATTAAAAAATGCAATTTGTCTTTTATGTATCTGCAGAATACATTTAAATAAATTTAAAATTTGAAGTGAGGGTAATGGTATGAAACAGTTTGCAAAAAGAATGGTTTGCCTGTTAACAGGAATCCTGATGGTTTTAGCTATGTTAACCGGCTGCAGCGGCACTCCCAAAGATGAAAAAAGTGATTCGTTGGTTCCTTCTTCCACAACGGAAGAGAGAGGCGTTCTGAGAATTGGCATGGAATGCGCTTATGCCCCCTTTAACTGGACACAGAGCACAGCGGAAGTCGCCAATGGCGATACCGCCGTACCGATTTACGGCACAAATGATTATGCCTACGGTTATGATATCATGGTTGCCAAACTGTTGGCAGAAGAGCTGGATATGGATCTGGAAATTCATAAAGTTGAGTGGTCCAGCATTGTATTGGGCATGAATGCAGGCGATTACGATATCATACTGGCCGGTATGAGCTATAGCACCGAGCGCGACCAGAGCGTCGATTTTACGGAGCCCTATTATGTGCGGGATAACGTCATTATCGTCAATAAAGAAGGCGCTTATGCAAATGCTTCCGGGCTTTCCGACTTTACCGGTGCCTCCTGCACGACACAGATCGGTACTTCCTGGGTGTATTATGTGCCACAGATTCCGGAAGTTGAGCAGCTCACTTATTATGAAACAACCGCAGAGGTCGTCATGGCCGTTTCTATGGGGACTGCCGATTGCGGTATTCTGGATGAACCCACCGCGCTTTCCGCAACGCTGGCCAATGATAACATTGCCTATATAAAGTTGCCGGCCGAGGATGGCTTTACGGTACCAGAAGGAACGTCGCTTAACATCTGTATTGCGGTAAAAGAAGGAGAAACCGCATTGCAGAAAACATTAAACGATGCCCTGGTTGCCATCAGCCTCGACGAAGAAAAGATGGCAGAGCTGATGAATACCGCCATCGAAGTACAGCCTTTGGGCGATTAATCGCGACAGAAACAGATTTGTCCGCTACAACAATAGAATCATAAAAATATACATAGGGGCTTTTAACGGCTCCTATGTACATTTTTTAAGGAGTACGCATTATGGAAAAAAACTGGATACAATGGATCATTACTATATTGGAGGAATACGGGCGCAACTTTATCACCGGCACTTTCGTTACGCTGGAGATTGCAATTTTGGGAACGGTGCTTGGTTTCCTGCTGGGCTTTGCACTGGGCATCATCCGTTCCACACCGATTTCCTCCGAAGACGGCTTTATCAAGCGCTTTTTTTATTGGATATTCAAGACTATCAGCACTGCATACGTACAAATTTTCCGTTGCACACCGATGATGGTTCAGGCCATGGTTCTTTTTTACGGTTTTTCCACATTGGGTGTAAAAATTCCTCCTTTTACTGCAGCGGTTCTTGTCACACTGCTCAACACTGGTGCCTATATGGCAGAATCAGTTCGCGGCGGTATTGCAGCGATTGATCCCGGGCAGTTTGAAGGTGGCAAGGCAATGGGAATGTCGCACTTCCAGATCATGCTGCACGTCATTTTACCGCAAACTTTCCGCAACCTAATCCCCGAAATGGGCAACCAGCTGATTACCAACCTTAAAATGACCTCTGTGCTCAACGTCATCGGAGTAGGCGAATTGTATTTCGCCACCAAAACTGCCGCCAATGTTTATTACCGGTATTTCGAAGCCTATCTGATTACAGGGCTCATCTATTTTGTGCTCTGCTATGTCGCCAGCAAGTTGCTTGGCCTGTTGGAAAAGAAAATGCAGGGCAAGGCGGACTACGAATTAGCTGTGGAATATATGTCCGACTAAGGAGAAAATACTATGGCAATTATTGATATACAGCATTTAGGAAAATCTTTCGGCAATCACGAAGTATTGAAAGATATCGATTTCAGCATTGAAAAGGGAGAGGTCATTTGCATCATCGGCTCTTCCGGTTCAGGAAAATCTACGTTGCTTCGCTGTGTGAATATGTTGGAGACTCCCAGCCGCGGCAGCATACAATTTCACGAAGAGGCAATCGGTGGAAGCCAGAAAAAAGTCAACAACTATCGCTCCCGCGTCGGCATGGTATTTCAGTCTTTCAATCTTTTCAATAATATGACGGTCCTGGAAAACTGCATGGCCGGCAGCCTCTACGTCCTCAAACGCAGCAGAGAAGAAGCAAAAGCAACGGCTATTCGCTATTTAAAACAGGTAGGTATGGCTCCGTATATTCATGCCAAACCCGGCCAGCTTTCCGGCGGCCAGAAGCAGCGCGTCGCCATTGCACGAGCCCTTACCATGGAGCCTGAGGTACTGCTTTTCGACGAACCCACTTCCGCATTGGATCCGGAAATGGTAGAAGAAGTACTGGCCGTCATGAAAGAGTTAGCCAGGGGAGGGCTGACCATGATGATTGTCACCCACGAAATGGCTTTTGCCAAAGATGTTTCCACAAAAACCATTTTCATGGATCAGGGAGTTATCGTCGAAAGCAATACTCCCGAGCAATTATTTACTCATCCCCGCAACCCCAGAACTAAAGAATTTTTATCCCGCTTTATCAACGGATCACAGGAGGAATCTATATGCGATTAAAAGATACCGGCCTCACCGCCGCAGAATTGAAAGAAAAAGTCAGCAAATACATGATTGAAACGTATGAGCGTTTTGATTTCATTGCCGAAACGGCCAAAGATATGTACCTGTATGATGAAAACGGCACACCTTATCTGGATTTCTATGCCGGCATTGCCGTCAATAGTGCCGGAAACTGCAATGAGAAAGTAGTCGCTGCCATCCGCGAACAGGTAGGCGATATTATCCATACTTTCAACTATCCATATACTATTCCGCAAGCATTGTTGGCTGAAAAGATTTGTACCACCATCGGCATGGATAAAATTTTCTTCCAGAATTCCGGCGCCGAAGCCAATGAAGCCATGATTAAAATGGCCCGCAAATACGGCGTGGAAAAATATGGGCCTCATAAATATGAAATCATTACGGCAAAAATGTCTTTCCACGGCCGTACCTTCGGTTCCATGAGCGCTACCGGCCAGCCGGATAACGCCTGTCAGCTCGGTTTTGGTGATATGACGCCTGGGTTCCGTTATGCAGCATTCAACGATCTGCAGGCTTTCCGAGATGCCGTCAGTGAAAACACCATTGCTATCATGGTAGAGCCGGTGCAGGGCGAAGGCGGCGTACACCCTGCCACCCCGGAATTTCTTACCGGCTTACGCAAGCTGTGCGATGAAAAGGGACTTCTGCTGTTACTTGATGAGGTGCAGACCGGTTGGTGCCGTACCGGCGCTGTGATGTCCTATATGCATTATGGTATTTTGCCGGATATCGTTTCCATGGCGAAAGCCATGGGCGGCGGCATGCCCATTGCTGCCATCTGCGCTAAAGCCGAGGTTGCAAAAGCGTTTACACCCGGTTCGCATGGCACAACCTATGGCGGCAACCCGGTTGCCTGCGCCGCTTCTCTGGCACAAATCGGTGAACTGTTGGATCGGGATTTAGCAGGTAACGCCAAAAAAATGGGAGCCTATTTCATGGAGCAATTACGCACCCTCCCCCATGTCAGGGAAGTGCGCGGTCAAGGGCTGCTGGTTGGTGTGGAATTCGATGATACCATCAGCGGCGTCGATGTCAAGCATGGCTGCCTGGAACGGAAGTTGTTGATTACCGCCATCGGTGCACATATCATCCGCATGGTTCCGCCGTTGATTCTGAATCAGGATGATTGCGATAAAGCGGTCGCCATCATTCGCGAAACAGTTGAAAGCCTATCAACAAAGGAGGCATAAATATGTCGGATCATTTCGTCATCACTGTCGCCAGAGGTTTTGGCAGCGGCGGCAAGGAAATCGCTTCCAAGCTGGCGCACGATTTGGGAATCCACTGCTATGAAAATCGCATTCTCACGCTTGCTTCTCAAATGAGCGGTCTCGATGAGCAACTATTTACCGAAGTCAACGAACGGTTGCGCAAAGATAAATACTCCGGCCTGCTGCGTGGACTGCCTCGTTCCCTGAAGCCCAAAGCCGAAGAAACCTTTGTCTCCGACGATCATCTGTTCGCCATACAGAAGCAGATTATCGAGCAGCTGGCCGATACGGAATCCTGCGTGATTGTCGGCAAATGCGCCGACTGGGTATTGAAAGATCGCGATCATGTAATCAGCGTCTACATCGAAGCACCGCGTTCCTTCTGCCTGCCCCGCATCATGAAAAAGATGCAGGTCAGCAGCGATGTAGCCAATCTTTCCATCACCAAAACTGACCAGTATCGCGCCGCTTACTATGAATATTATACCGGCGGTAATTACTGGACAAATCCGGTCAATTACGACCTCACGCTCAACAGTGCCCGCGTCGGAGTAGA
>CAMEMG010000061.1:0-9786 GCA_945927325.1 uncultured Clostridia bacterium
GGTTTTGGTGGCCCGCCTCCAAGAGGACCACGCCCCGGCGGATTCTTTGGCGGATTTCATCATCGCCCACCCATGGGACCTCCCCCGCCTCCGCCGCGGCACCCTTATGGCTGCGGTTGCCTCGGCTGTACGGTGTATCTGCTGGGCGCCCTTGCCATAGTGGCAGGTCTGTTGATATGGATTTTCTGAGCGGTGGCTGCATAACTGCCGCCGGAAAAATCAACTTCCTTTAGGGAGCAAACGGGAAACGGTATGACCATGGTCATACCGTTTTTTCATGCCCTATTTTACTCGGCCTCTTCCCGTTTCTCCATTTCTTCCTCTCGGTCATATTTTCCGCTCAGCAGCCAACAAAGAATGCCGGCCACCGCAATCAACGCACCCGACCCCGCAAACATCTTGCCTACTCCAATCCGCTCGCTGAGCGGCCCTGCCAGCAACAGCCCGAAGGGAGTCACCAGCGCAGCCGCTGTCGTAACCAACGACAACACCTTGCCCGCCACCTCCTGCGCTGCCGTTTCCTGTATATACGCAATCATCAAAATATTGAAGAAGGTCACTGTTACGCCTATCAAAAATGCGCAGACCAAAAACAGGGCAAATCCCCATTGCGGCAGCAATCCGCCGCCCAGTGCCGCCATTCCCAGCACAATGACGCTGCCGGACATCAATAAAAAACGCCGCTTTTGGCCGCCCCAGATGCCCATTGCCAAGGATGCGGAAAACATTCCGGCAGAAAATACGATTTCCGCCAAGGCATTCTGGGCTGCGCCGCCCATATAGTGCTCGTAAACCAGCAGCGGATAAAGCGAGTTCAAGGTCACCACCAGCATATTTCCAACCAAAAGCGGAAAGAAAATCACCATCAGCGGTTTATTTTCTTTCATGGCTGCAAATCCCTGCCGCAAATCGGCAAGCAGCTGCACCTTTTCCCCTTTCTTTTCTGCTTTAGGCAGCGACACCGGCAGCAAACACAGCGATGCCACCAGTGCACCGGCCACGTCAAACAATTGGATCAGAGAAACCGGCAGTATTTCCAACATTCCTGCTCCCAAGGCCGGCCCCAGCATATTGGAAAGAGAACTGATCAGCTTTCCCCAACCGCCGGCCTTGGTCAGCTTGTCCACAGGGACAAACATGGGGATCGCAGCCTCCATTGCCAGGGAATGAAAGGTATTGCCGATGCCGCGTATAAACAGGACTCCGTAAATAAACAATACCGACGGCGCCTGCCAAAGCCAGAAGGCAACAGCCAGCGCAACGCTGGATAAGGCCACCAAGCCATCCGCGGCAATCATAACCCATTTTCGATTGCATCGATCCACCCATACGCCGGCAAAAGGCCCTAAAAACATATTCGGCAGCAATGAGACGATGCTTGCCAAGGTCAGCGTGACTGCCGAACCCGTCTGCGCAGTCAGCCACCAGATGACGGCAAACTGCGCTGCTGCCGAGCCTACAATCGAAAATGCCTGCCCGGCATAGACCATGCCGAAAATCTTTTTCCAACTGTTTTTACCCATATTCCTCTCCTATCCATTTGGGTCGCTTTTTTCAGCGAATTTGTCCGTCTCCCGAAATGAGATATTTATAGGTCGTCATTTCCGTCAAACCCATCGGGCCGCGGGCATGCAGCTTTTGCGTGCTGATGCCGATTTCTGCCCCGAAGCCGAATTCTCCGCCGTCTGTAAAGCGCGTAGAAGCATTGACGTAGACAGCCGCCGCATCTACCCGCTGCTGGAAATATTCCGCTGCTTCATAGGAAGCAGTGACAATCGCCTCCGAATGGCCGCTGCCGTAGGCGTTGATATGTTCCACTGCCTGCTGCAGGTTGTCTACCACCTTCATGGCGATGATATAATCCAAAAATTCCGTTTTGTAATCCTCCTCTGTCGCCGGAAGGATGGAGGCATCGGCTGCGCAGCAAACCGGGCAGCCCCGCATTTCCACCCCCGCTTCCCGCAGCCTGCGGGCAATCAGCGGCAAAAACTCTGCGGCAATCTCCCGATGAATCAGCAGGTTTTCAATGGCGTTGCAAACGGACGGCCGGGAGGCTTTGGCGTTGACCACGATCTCAGCCGCCATCTGCAGGTCGGCAGAAGCATCGACATATACGTGGCAATTGCCCACGCCCGTTTCAATTACAGGAATGCGCGAGTGATTCACAACTGCCTGGATGAGCCCGGCTCCGCCCCGCGGAATGAGCACATCGATGTAGCCCCGCAGTGTCATCAGATAGGCCGTCGCCTCACGCTCGGTATTCGTGATCAGGGCAATCGCCCCCTCCGGCATACCTGCACGCAAGCCTGCTTCTATGGCTGCCTGCGCAATAGCCCGGTTGGAGCACAGCGCTTCCTTTCCGCCCTTCAGCACTGCCGCATTGCCCGTTTTCAGGCAAATGGCAATGGCATCTGCCGTCACATTGGGCCTTGCTTCATAAATTATGCCCACAACGCCAAAAGGCACACGCTTTTTCACAATGCGGATGCCGCTGCGCGCCGTCGAGCCGCTCACAATTTCACCCACCGGATCCTGCAGGCGTGCCACCTGCCGCATCCCCTCGGCCATCTGCTTAATCCGCTCCGGGCTCAGCGCCAGCCGGTCGAGAAATGCTTTTCCTTTCCCTTCCTGCTCTGCCGCCGCCAGGTCTTCCCGATTGGCTGCCAATATACTTTGCTGCTTTGCCTCCAAAGCATCCGCCATTTCCAGCAGAATTGCTTCTTTTTTGGCGGAAGGCAACAGTGCCAGTTCTCTGGAAGCCTTGCCTGCCTGCTGTACCATATGTAAAATCTGATCCATGTTTTTCCTCCGTTTATCAGCCAAAACGGCTGATTGATGACTTATTTCCTATCATATATGAAAAGAGCGTATTTCTCAATAGAAATCCGCTTTTTCCTTTCACCGCAACCTATTTATTCCCGGTCACGCAATGCTCTGGCATATTCTCTGACTGCCTGTATGGAAGAGAATACCTTTCCCTGCCGCAGAGCGCGCCGCTCCGCCGCCGAGAGATTCTCCGCAGAAACTGCCAGGCGTTCTTCCAGTTCCGCTTCGTCGCTGCCGGCAACAGTCCGGTAAATGCCCAACGCACCTTCCTCCAGATAGGCCACCAGATGCTGCGGGCAATAGCAATGAAACCGTCTGGTCAGCACCACTTCCTGCGCCGAAAATTTGCTGATGGAAATCTCCCCCAGCTTTGCGCGCAGCTGTTGTTTATCCAGCCCCACATAGGCAGCAGGCATTTCAACTTCTTCTTTCAATACATGGCCGCACAGTTGATATTCGCTGCAAATCGTCAGCCGGCTGGTCAGCGCAATATATTCGCTGTCTGCCGCCTGCACAGCTTCCGCTTCCCCGCTGATCTCCGGCGAATGGGCAGCCGCATACAGCCCTGCAGCCGCACTGAGTAAAAAAAGCAGCAACAACAGCAGCCATTTTCTTTTCTTTTTCATAAAAACGCATACCACCTTTTTGCAGATAGTATGCGCTGTGTCTATGGGAATTTATGCCTGTTTTTCGCGCATCACCTGATCAAGCACCGCCCGAATCTGCTCCGGCTCGGCTTTGCCGTGCAGGACGCGCTTTCCGTCTAAAAAAACCGCAGGCAGATAATAATAATCATATGCCCGCGCCTCCGGTTGACCGTCCTGCAGGTAAGTAAGATCCACGCCTTCCTTTTCCCGGCGCCCGGCAAGCGCTTCCATCAGTAGGCTGCAATATGGGCACAAAGGCCTGGTTATGATGGTAAGTTTCATAGCATGCCTCCTTGCGTTTACAAAAAGAGCCTGCAGATTTTCTCCGACAGGCTCTTTTGGTATGTACTGTGCTTTTATGCATCCATCTCCGCATTATGATAGACATTCTGAATATCGTCGTTCTCTTCCAGCATATCCAGCAGCTTTTCGATGTTTTCATAAAAAGCGGCATCCGGTGCTACCGTGTTCTGAGGAATCCGGCTGATTTCAGCGGAATCCAGCTTATAACCCGCCTGCTCCAGCGCTTCCCGCACTTCGCCCAGCGTGCTCACTTCGGTTGTGATTTCAAAAACCTCTCCTTCATTGGAAAGATCCTCTGCACCTGCTTCCAGTGCAGCCATCATCAACTCTTCCTCTTCGATCTGCCCATCGTTTTCCACGGTAATCACGCCCTTGGTATCAAACATCCAGGAAACGCAGCCGCTGGCACCCAGGGAGCCGCCATTTTTATCAAATGCGTGGCGCACATCCGAAGCGGTGCGGTTTTTGTTATCGGTCAGCGCTTCTGCGATGACGGCAACGCCGCCCGGTGCATACCCTTCATATACGATCGTCTCGTAGTTAATACTCTCGCCTTCACCCGCTGCCTTTTTGATTGCCCGGTTGATATTCTCATTGGGCATGTTGTTCATTTTCGCCTTGGCAATGCAATCCCGCAATCTGGAGTTGTTGTTCGGGTCAGGCCCACCGCCTTCCTTAACTGCAACGGCGAGTTCTCTGCCCAGCTTGGTAAATACCTTACCTCTGGCAGCGTCTGTTTTTTCTTTTTTTCTCTTGATCGTTGACCATTTGGAATGACCTGACATCTGCTGTACCTCCATAGTTCTCATATTGTAAACTAACTATGAGATTTTAGCATAAAAAAGCCCGGCAATCAAGGGATAAAGTTGGCAAAATCGGATAAATCCGCAACATTCGCATAAGTTTCTGGGACCGCGCCCACAATAACCGCTTCCGAAATGAGCACTTCGGTTGAAACTTCTACCATCTGCGAGGCCGCGCCGCAAATCATGCGGATATTGGCCTTGAGTACAATATAGATTTTATATCGGGTCTGATTAATGCCTGCCGTCTCAAACTCGGTATAGAAGCCTGCGGTAGCCGTCCCTGCCTGCTGCACTTTTACCCGGATTTTCGGGCCTTTACCGGAAAACAATTTGGAGCCCACCACATTCCCCAGCGGGACTTTGATGGAACTTTCTGTAAACTGTGCAATGCGATCCTTGGCGGCAATGGCGCAGCGGTTGGCAATTTCATTGATGGCCATGGTATTCATGCTGAGCATGGAAATGCGGTTCTGATCGTCTTTTTCTACCCGGATCAACTGTTCGCTCATATCCGTCTGCCCTAAGATATCCTTGACTGCACTGTTCATAATGCCCAGCGCCTGGTTGGAAACTGTGGCCTCTGCCTGTATCATCACATTGGGCATCAGTCCTCGCAGCATCAGCAGGTATCCGCCTGTAAACAGCAGCAATAGGCTCAACGCCAACAGCCACCATCTCTGTTTTTTCTTTTTGCGCATATCCCACCCCATTTCTTTGCCCGAAAAAGTAAACTTTCCCAAAACCATGTGTCAAGAACAGGTTTCTGTGTTATAATATGCTATATTTATCAATTCGTGCCGCCTTCTGGCGGTCAGGAGGAACTATGGAAGAAAAACCCAACGTTTTCCGCACGTTTTTTACCAAACTGTGGAGTAATATCAAGAAAGGTTTTCAGAAATGCCGAGCCGCATTGCGCGGGCTTTTCGGCAAAAAAGCTCCCGAAGCCGATCAACCGGAAGCCACCGTGCTGTTTAATTCCAAAAAAATGCAGGGAACTTCTCCGGTTTCTGTTTCGCTGCCCGAAAAATGGGAAAAAATGTTCCAGCCCAAGCAGCGTGAGCCCTTTTTCCTGCTGGGCATGCTGCTCACCACCTTGAAAATTTTGGGCATCTGCCTGGTCATGGTCATGATAGCTGCCGTCGGCGCTGTCTTTGGGGTCGGCAAAGCTTATTTGGGGACGACGCCGGAGCTGGATCTGGTGGAGATCAGCAATAATGACCTCACTTCCTATATTTATGACTGCAACGGCAACCTCATCACTACTTATGCCGGCGTGGAAAATCGCGACTATGCTACCATTGATGAGATTCCTCTTCATTTACAGCAGGCAGTCGTGGCAATTGAGGATACCCGCTTCTATTCCCACCACGGTATTGACCTCAAGGGTCTGATGAATGCCTTTTTGGGCAACCTGACGTCCAACTCGGTCAGCGGCGGCAGCACCATCACGCAGCAGCTGATCAAAAATAAATTGCTGACCACGGAAAAATCCTATAAGCGCAAAATTCAGGAGATGAGCCTAGCGCTGCAGCTGGAAAAAGTGTATACCAAAGATCAGATTCTCGAGGCCTACCTCAATTCCATGCCCCTTGGCGGCACCAACTACGGTGTCAAAGCCGCCGCGCTGGATTACTTTGGAAAGGGCCTGGATGAACTTACCCTGCGCGAGTGTGCCTGCCTGGCCGGCGTCACGCAGTTCACCTGGCTGTATAGTCCACGGCGCGCCATGTACGTGACCCATAAAATGGATCAGCTCAATGACCGCATCAATACCGTTCTGCGGCGCATGTATCAGAGCGGCTATATCACCAAAGAAGAGATGGAAGAAGCCATTGCCGACGATTTGGTGGTTTTGGAACACTCCGTAGTCGCCGACCTTTACGCTATGCCTCACTTTGTGGAATATGCCATCTATGATGTCGTCACCCATCTGTTGAAAGTGCGTGAGCTGGAAGATACCACGGCCAACCGCAATGCCATCAGCAATGAGCTGCGCACCGGCGGATACCATATCTATACCACTGTTGACCCGGATATTCAGAACGCCGTGCAGCAGACGCTTTCCGAAGCCAAATATCCCAAGATGTCGGAAGCAAACAGCGTCATCGTCCATTCCGACGGTTCTGAAACCATTCAGCCTCAGGCTGCCGCAGTTGTGCTTGATCAGCATACGGGCGAGCTGAAGGCGATTGTCGGTTCCCGCGATGAGCCGACGACACAGAAATCCCTCAACCGCGCATACCAGAGCCGTATGCCGGTCGGTTCCTCCATCAAGCCGATCACCGTCTACGGACCGGCCTTTGATGCCGGCTGTGGTCTGGGAACCATTATAGAAAATATCCCGGTCGCCATTCCCGGCTGGGGCACTGCTGCCGGGCACCCGACTACCAGTGTGGGCACCTATGGCCCGACCACAATCCGTACAGGTATCATCAAATCACTCAATATCGTTGCCGCCCGCACGCTGATGACCAAGGTGGGCATCGAAAATTCCTATAACTATCTGGTCAATCTGGGCGTTTCCACCAAGGCGATCAATGCCGATGGCGTCGGCCTGGCATTGGGCACCAGCGGCATCACCGTCATTGAAATGGCAGGCGCTTACGGCTGCATTGCCAACGGCGGAATGTATCTGGAGCCGCTCTCCTTCAGCCGCGTGGTAGACAGCGATGGCAACTTCATTCTGGATGCCCAGAAGGTGCGGGAGAGCCGACAGGTCTATAAGCCCTCCTCCGCCTTTATGTTGGTAGATGCTTTGACCAATGCCGTCAACAGCGGTACCGGCTGGCGCGCTAAAATTTCCGGCATCACCACCGCCGGCAAAACGGGCACCAACCACGGCAACCGCGGCGTATTTTTCGCAGGTATGACCGGTTACTACACCAGCACCATCTGGATCGGGCACGATGCATATAAATCCCTGCCTTCCGCATACGGCGGCGATACGGCAGCGCCTATCTGGAAAACTTATATGACTCAAATTCATGAAGGATTGGAAAATAAGTCCATTCTGGAAGGCAGTGCTTCTTCCTATGGTGTCACACAAAAGACGGTCTGTGCCGTTTCCGGCAAGTGGCCGCATGAAGGATGCCCAACCGTTACCGATTACTTTCCCAAGAATGGCGGTCCTTCAGGAGATTGCGATATGCATGTCAGCGCCACTGTCTGCTCGATCAGCGGCGAGTTGGCCGGTATGTATTGCCCGGCTGATGTACTGACCACCGGCTCCGGCGTTTATATCCCGAAAGATTCGCCCTATGCGCGGCTTTCTCAGGAACAACTGCTTTCCATCTTCCCCAATCTGTTGACCGGTGTCAGCAGCGGCAGTATAGAGGGAGGCGGTGACGCTACTACCCGCATTTGTTCCTACCATACTTATGAATGGGCAATCGCACAGGAGCAGGCCAATAACGCAAAAGCAGAAGCTCAGACAGCGCTGGAAGCCGCAACCCAGTTCCTCAACCAGTATCAGAGCATACTGACCGGCGAACAGATCGCAAACCTGAATAATACCATGAACGCGCTGCGCAGCAAGATGAATGCTTCCGAGCCCGTAGCAGCCGATATTATTGCAGCTACCAACACGCTGAATAACCTGGTTAAGACACTTCAGGATTATGTCGACAACCTGCCTCCCGAACCCGACCCCGACCCTGATCCGGAAGAAAGCCCAGTCGTCCATCCCGATCACTGAGTCAATCTATAGAAAACAAGCGGTGTATACCAACCGCAAAACACAAAGAAGGCACGACCCATTTGGGCTCGTGCCTCTTTTTATCCTTTGCCGGACTGTACCCCCCGCTTATGCAAGTGCCTGTATCCGGCGTCACCGATCTGCCGCCGGCCGTCCCTGTAAATCCGTCTTTCTCCATCGCTGCCAACGAAGAAAACTGCAGGCCAATGCCCTGCGAAACTGCCGCACAAAAAACCGGCAGAAAAACTGCTGCTTTTCCACCGGTTTCCTTTATCAGATATCCGTTTTTCCATCCGTCGGTACACCTGCCTCACCCGTGTTCCGGCCGATTCTTTTGCTTTAAGATTGCGTTTTAAACATCTGTTTATCCAACGTATCGATAATAGTCGGCAACATCAGAGAGAACACGATCGCCGTGATGATCCCGGCCAATACTCTTGCGGGAATTGCCACGTAAATCGCATAGAAGGACTGGTAATAGCCATATATCGCCTGCTCTACCAGCATCGCGCCCGTATTGAACAGCGTAACCAGCAGCGAGCTGATGCAGGTTTCCAGCGTCAGGATTCCCGGTTTTAAGCTCTTTTTAAATGCCCGGAAAAGGAGCCCCATGGATAAACCACGGACTACCGCAGGTAAAACCCACAACAGGGTCGTCGCGCTCATGCCATAGGTAATCATCTGGCCGACAAACGCCCCGACAAACCCCGTTGCCGCGCCCCAAAGGGGGCCGCCGACAATGGCGGTAATCAGCACCGGCAAACCGCTCAAAGAAATTTTGAGATTGCCGCCAAAAGGCGCGCTGATACTTACCGCAAAAAAGTCCAGGCCGACATATAAGGCGGCCATTACGCCTGCCAGGCAAATTAACCTGACCGTATGCTTCTGTTTCATCATAAAAAAAACCTCCTTATTCCCGTTATTCCGAAATATAAGGAGGTGAGATCCGTATTTCCGGCAGCGGGATGCGACATTCGAACCGCGGTCTTCCCTTCGTCCGTATGGCAACTCCCCGTCCATACAACACTTAACGCTCGAATGTCTACTCTGCATAAACATGTGCAATTATAGCCAATTTTGGGCTTTTTGTCAACAAAGGCCCAAGCCGATGCTCCCGCTAGTGATGTTTTAAAGCGCTTTGCCTCCATTACTTTTTCATCGGCACAGCCGCTTTTCTTTTCATCCGTTTTGGGATATACTCTATCGCATAGGGCCCTGTGCCGATTTTTATGCAAATAAGGAGTATGCTTTTATGAAATACATCCGTCAAATGCTCATCATACTGGCTTTTTCTTTTGCAGGAGAAGTCCTGCATGTCCTGCTTCCGCTGCCTATTCCAGCGGGAATTTACGGCTTTTTGCTTTTGCTGCTGGCATTGGTCACGCACCTGCTGCCTCTGGCTGCCATTTGGGAGAGCGGAAACTGGCTCCTGCAGATCATGCCGCTGCTGTTCATTCCATCAGCCGTGGGGTTGATGGATTCCTGGAGCAGCTTCTCCGATATCCTACTG
>CAMEMG010000062.1:0-9248 GCA_945927325.1 uncultured Clostridia bacterium
CAACATCAATGGATGCATTTTATAGCTGATCTGCACTTTCCGATATGATTTGGGCGCAGGTGCTCTTCTGCGTTGTCTTTCAGGTTGCGTAGGACGCGGTGCCCTCTTGGGTGCAGCTGTTCCGCGCTGATACTCGCGATACGATTTATGTAATGCTTCCATTGTTCCCCCTATATCGATTAATCTGTTAAATTCGTCTTTTGAAATGCTCTGAGTTTTGCACTGCGAGCCCTGGGATTTAATTCCACTTCTCTCTCTGAAGGTAATATCGGTTTTCTGGTCAATACTTTCCCCTTAGATTTTTTCCCGCAAATGCACTGTGGAAATTCAGGCGGGCAAGTACATGGATGTTCCGCCGTACGAAAAGTATTTTTTACAATTCTATCTTCTAATGAATGGAAGGTAATAATCGAAACGACGCCGCCCGGAGCCAGAACGTCGATAATATCTTCAATTGTCTGCTGCAATATGCCCAGTTCATTATTCACTTCAATGCGCAATGCCTGAAATGTCCGCTTGGCCGGATGCGGGCCTGTCCTCCGATGAGAAGCCGGGATTGCCTGCTTGATAATATCTGCCAACTGCAAAGTTGTTTGGATTGGGCGATTACGGATAATTGCCTCTGCAATACGGCCTCCAAATTTTTCTTCACCGTATTCATAGATAATTTTCTGCAGCTCCTGCTTATCATAACCATTCACAACATCATAAGCCGAAAATGCAGCACTGCGATCCATACGCATATCGATTGGCGCATCTTTCATATAGGAAAACCCACGCTCTGCATCATCCAACTGAAAGGAAGAAACGCCTAAATCCAATACCATTCCATCGATTTGCGTTATATTCAACTGCTCTAATATTTTCTTTATTTCTTTAAAATCGTTTTTTACAAAAACAACTCTGTTGCTATATGCCTCCAGACGTTTTTTTGCATATCCAAAAGCCTGATCATCTTTATCAACAGCAATCAGCTTGGCTTGTGAGCACTGCAAGATTCTCTCACTATGCCCGCCGCCGCCCATGGTGCCATCTACAAAAATTTTTCCGGTCGTCAGTGGAAGTTGTGCAACCGTTTCTTCCAACAGCACGGTTGTATGGGTAAATTCTGCGCTCATATACCTAACTCCGAAAGTTTTCTTAAAGCCGTTTCATATTCTTCAGATCCATAGGAGTTATATTTTTCCCAGCCTTCTTTGGACCAAAGCTCTACCCGGCTCATCACCCCAATTGCTACTACTTCCTTTTCCAACTTTGCATGCTCTCTCAATCTGCTCGGCAGAAGAATCCGCCCTTGCTTATCTGGAGTACAATCCGTCGCAGAAGCAAATTGCAGTCGCAGAAATTTTTGTGCTTCCACATCCGTTACCGGAATATGCTGCAGCTTACCGGCGAATTCTTTCCATGCTTCCGGAGAAAACACAAACAGACACTCTTCAGTGCCTCTTGTCACAATAAAATTTTCTCCGAGTTCCTCCCGGAACTTTGCAGGGATAAATACTCTCCCCTTCGCATCAATACTATGCGAATATTCACCAATCAGCATGCTTTTCCTCACAAAGCGGCTAAATTTTCACCACTTTTCAACACTTTTATGTTATTTTACCCATCTGAATGTTTATGAGATAATATATTCGCTGCATTTTTCATTTTTCCTGCCTCAAAATTAGATTTTTTTAAAATTAATAATTCTAATTTTTACCAAAGCACATAAAATAATCTTTTGCCCTTTTTTCCAACTGCACGCCATCAATCGCCATTCTTTGCACCGATATCGGTTTATGATAAAGACAAGTTACAATTCTATTGACGTGGAGGCGTATGGAATATGCTTATGAAAAAAAACAAATCTTCCGAACTTACGCAGGAAATTCAAAAAATCACACAGGATTATGAGAAACTCGCCAAAGAACAAAAGGATCGTATCCTTATGCTTCGCGAGGAAAACCGGACTTTAAACGAAAAACTGGAAGCATGTCAAAAAGAACGAGATGCCATATCCAGCACCTTGGTACGCGCAGAGCAGGCCAGCCAACAATTGATCGATCAGGCAAAACAACGCAGCGAACAAATTATAGGGGATGCCTATCGTAAAGAAGCCGCATCTCGCAAACGCATCGAGGAACATCGAGCCTTGCTGCGAGAATTGGCAGTACAATGCGAAAATATTCTAACCGGTATTGAAAACGAGTTAAAACGACCCAGCAGTATCTTTTCTTTGGAAGTCGTCAACAAGAAACAGGCCTGAATACCATAATCTTTCTCAACACACAAACTTCTCGCCTTCCCTTCAGCCTGTTTATTGGAACATAAAAAATCCATCCGATTTGGATGGATTTTTTATGTTCGGCATTTAATTAGTAGAACGGCCAAGAAAATTCCAGCCGTAGAGCTATTTATTAAAGTAGTCAAAAAAAGCAGCCTAAAATCAATAGAGGTACCCATAAATGGCAAAACAAATTTTGCCCAATAGTAACATAAACTCTCTTTTTATATCCGCTTTTTTATAATAAATCATCAAAAAGACGGATATTCTCTTTTGCCAGAGGCAACTCGCCTGCCTGTTCCTTTTTTATAATTTCCACAATTCGGTCGTTAATCGGAGTGGGAATACCGCATTTTCTTCCCCACTGACAAATCACACCGTTAATCGCATCAATTTCGCAGATTTTTCCCCGTTTCAGATCCTGCAGCATGGAAGGCTCTATCGCGCGATGCTTTTTCATAGCTATCGGCAGCAACCATTGTGCAAACAATCGTTTGCAGCTTCCTTTATAGTAAAAAAGCCGGGTAATATCTTTTCCTTGCACAGGCGCAAATACGGCACCCGCTGCATGCCCAACGTCAATGCACTCCTTCATGCAGCGAACAGCAACTTTACGGGTATCTTTTTGTTCGCTGACATCACCAAATAATCCTCCTACCACGGTACCTAATCCAGAAAAGGTTGCATTAATCAATAGTTTAGACCATCTTGCTCCCAACAAATTGGTTTCATAATATACCGGGCACATTGTCTCCAACAGCCGCTGTACTGTTTCCATTTGCTCCTGCGTAATGCCTTCCATACCACCCATATGGAAGGAAAGACTATCCGGACTGCTGGTCAACGTGCTTTCGCCAGGTGCGGAAAGTGTAGCTCCCCATTCCACAACACATCCCATTGTATGTTCTGCACCGACAATCTCTGCAATTTCCGGCTCGGGAATTCCGTTCTGCAAAGTTACAATCACACCTTTTTCCGCCAACATCGGCTTTAAAAAAGCTACCACCTGTGAATTCAATAACTGCTTTGTCATCAAAAAGATGACATCATATGGGCCGGACATTTCCTGTGGAGAAATAGCTTTTACCGGCGTCGTAAACTCTACTGTTCCCGTAATATGTGCACCCTTTTCCCGCAGAGCTTCTACATGTGCCTGATTATGATTTACCAATTCCACTTCCTGACCCGCACGGCTCATATAAGCCCCCAACACAGTTCCCAACGAACCCGCGCCATAAATTGCACACTTCATAGAAAACCTCCATCTGCATGTTTTTCTCTTTTTGCCCTTATTGTACCCACTGTCAAATCGCCTGTCAATTCATCTATTCGCTGAAAATCACTTCATTTTTCCTCTGTTTTCCAAACATCGGCAACAGCCTTTCCGCCATTTTATCATAACAACCTCTTACCGTTAACAATTGATCAAACTTGTTTTTTGAACTCACAACTTCTTTTCCGTTTAAACAAAAAGCCTTCTCCTACAAGAAGGCTTTTGAATCTGTTTCATGTTCGTCTGTGAGATGTGCAAAATCTCTCCGATCAAATCGATGATAAGTCAGCCCAAATTCATCCTGTGAAACGCAATAAACGTATGGATCTATACGTTCATCTGCAAAATAAAGCACGCGCCCTATGCCATCCTGTTGATCTTCTTGTTCACACACCGCACTGCCGGCTCTTTTCGCATATTCTTCAAATAAAGCCTGCACTTGCGCTAAACCGGCTGCCGGCTCTGTCATAATGGCCAAAAGATCCCGCAAAAAAGGAGGATCTGGCAAATTTTTCACATATGCACAGCCTTCCGGAGAAACCGTAAGGCAAATGCG
Organism: uncultured Clostridia bacterium; assembly: GCA_945927325.1. GTDB lineage: Bacteria > Bacillota > Clostridia > Christensenellales > Christensenellaceae > QANA01. The sequence goes on from CAMEMG010000062.1 coordinate 4,096, forward strand.
CTCTTCCCCGGATACCAGAATTTTACCCAATCGTGGCTGCACTGCACTACAGAATTCGTTCAAGGCTACCTGCAATTTTTCTTTTTCGCATTCCCGAGGCAACCCCAGTAATTCTTCTAAAGAGACAGCCGGATAATACAGTCGCAGTTCTGTATTGATTGCCCCCAGTTTCATCTCCCATTCTTTAATGGTATCTGTTACATGACGTTCCAATGCCTCGATGTTTGCCATCTTGATTCTCCGCTTTTCTTCATGCTTTCTTTACTGCCGCCCCAAAGAGTCCCTGTCTCCATAAAAAGGAACTATATGCCTCCGCAATTTTATACTGCAAAGCCAATTAGAAATCGTCCTCTTCTTCCAACAATTCTGCCTCTATATCTTCCAGCAACAATCCAGCACTCTTATGACCGTTTTTCAATGCCAATTCAGCAAATTTCTGGGCTTGTTCATAATCTTTGCGCAAATTTTTCGAGCCATAAAAATAATCCGAAGCAATATTATATGCCACATCTGCATCGCCCTTTACGGCTGCATAAAATCGTTCCATCTCTTCCAAAAAAGGCTTGGCTCTCGTTTCTCCATGTTCCAAAGCCTTTTTTGCCCAGGCAATCGCCTGCTCATAACTTTGCGGCAAGCCATTTCCTTTATAATAATCTATTGCCAGCCGCAATTCTTCCAGTGCGCCCTTTTTTTCAGCGACATGTCCACGCTTCCATTCCCGAAAACTTTTCATTTCTTTCTCCCTCTTTCGGAAAATTTTATTACTAATTATACTACGTTTGTATACTTTCTGTCACTCAATTCTTTCCCTTTTCCTGTCAAATCTTTCCAACAAAAAAAGGCCACCTCGAGATGGGCGGCCTCTGCTTACTCTTTTATCGAAATCTGCCGAGACAGGATTTTATCCAAAGGTTAAGCTGCGCAAACATTGACTGCTCTCAGTCTGCTGGGATTTTTGGGATCCGGCTCGGTATCAAAGGTGACCTGCTGACCTTCGTTCAGAGTCTTGAATCCATCGGCAACAATTGCGGAAAAATGCACAAAAACATCACCGCTACCGTCATTGTTGGAAATAAAGCCAAAGCCTTTCTCCGCATTGAACCACTTTACTGTACCTTTAAACATCGAAGGTACCTCCTAAAATATAATGATATCCCTTCTGCAAAAAAAATACACACCTTGTAAATCATAAAACAAATGAATTTACAAGCCGTGCTCTCATCAATTGCATTCTGAATACTCTTTAATTATATTCGCTTTTTTTCAAAATAGCAAGGAATATTTGCATAGAATAATTTGATTTTTTTTGTACATCTTAAAGCGGACAAGGAGGTTTTTTCATGAAAAAAAGCGATTACAAAACGCCTCATAGAGAGCAGGATCTCTCTTCCCTGCCTTTCTATGATATCAACGCCACCATTTCCGCTACGGAATGCACCGGAATCGCTCCGACAGGCATTTGCTGCCCACATGAAGCCGAAGCAATCGGCGAGCTTTATGATATCCATACGCCCCGCCCTTCCCCGCAACTTCAGAAAGCAGCAGAAACCTGCCGTGGCGCCCACTGCGCTGGCGATGATCTGGATATTTCTCCAGATGAATAATCTCTTTTTTGTTTTTCTAAGTTTTAGGAAAACAGAATTCTTACCCCGGGATATCTGCCCCGGGGTAACTTTTAAAAGAAAATTCATTCCAGCAATTCAACGCGGCTGACAGCATGGGCAATATACGCTGCTGCGTCCGGCCAGCACCACACGCACTAACTTCTCTGTACAATGCGGGCAGGGCAGGCCTTCGCGTCCGTATACCTGAAAAAAGGAAGTATTGCGATAGTTAAATCCTCCCTCCGCCATATATTGTTCCGGTATTACCGCTTCTTTGAGAATTGCCTGCTGCAGGATTCTCGGGATTTCCATAGCCAACCTTTCCCACTGCTGCTTTGTCAATTCCTCCGGCTTGCATAAAGGGCAAATATTTGCCGCAAAAAGAATTTCATCCCCATAAATATTGCCAATACCTGCAACAATGCTTTGATCCAGAAGGCACTCCTTAATCGACTTCTTTCTATATTTCAGTTTTTCTTCCAGCCAAGTACCATCCAAGCACTGATCAAATGGCTCAATTCCCAATTTATGAACTCCGCTGTATACATCCTCTTCCTCAGATCCCGACAACCAAAAACGTCCAAATCTCCGAACATCATTGAACCGCAGCTGCAGCCCATCTTCCAATTGAAAAATAATATGCGTATGCTTTTCCTGTATTCTGTATTCTGTTTTCCGTTACAACAGATAATTGACCTGTCATACGCAAATGCAGCCAAATTCTTTTTTCATCTTCCAACAGCAAACAAAGGAATTTTCCTCTTCGATTTATCTGCACGATTCTTTTGCCGCCAATCCGCTCACAGAACTGCTCTGCCGCAGGATACGCAATCACTTCCGGCCGCAATAATTCCACCTTCTGAATTTGCTTTCCACTCACCAAAGGCTGCAACGCATTTTTGATTGTTTCCACTTCCGGTAGCTCCGGCATATTCACACCTCCGTTCGTTGCTTTTATTATAACATTTCTCCCATTCACCCCTTTTCCAATATAACAAAAAGAAGCCGTTTATTTAAAACGGCTTCTTAGTCAGCTCTATCTCAGGCTTCGGCAACAGTCTTTTTAAACAGTTTGCGAATACCACATGGCCAGCAGAGAATCATACCTCCGATTGCTCCCACCACTGCCTGTAAAATTTGATAAGGTAATTTCAGCAGTGCATATTCAGGCGTGCTGTAAATAAAAGCACGTCCAAGGGAATAACCCACTACCATGATAACCGCTCCGATAGCTACGCCAATCCCTGCCGCAAGCGCGGGCTTTTTCGGCATCATCTTGTGAGCACACAACGAAATGACAACAGCCTGCAGTCCATGCGTTACCAGCGAAACAAACATAGGTGTCGGATAAAAAAATAAATCCCCTAAAAATGCACCCAATCCGCCAACCAAAAAAGCTTCCAACGGATTCAATAAAATTGCCGCAGTACAGATAATGACATCATTCAGGTATAAATGTCCGCCCGGTACCGGAATTCCAAAAGAACTCATCACCACATTAATTGCCATAAATAATGCGCTGATACATAATCTCAATGTTGTCTGCTTTAATTGCCGTTTTTGTTCCATAAAGCATTCTCCTTTACTCTTTGCGTTTTCTGTATTATAATCACATTTTGATAATATTGAAATTACCAGTTTAAGGAGATTTTATATAACCAGATGAGTTCTTCCCTGCCTTCTTTTTCCTATTTAAAAATTTACCATCGCCTGCGCAGTGAAATTGTAGCCGGTATTTACCCTTATGGTGTTCGCCTTCCTTCCAAACGCCAACTGGCAGAACAAATGAACGTCAGTGTCATAACCATTGCGCATGCTTATGATATTTTATGCGAAGAGGGATATGCCGAGGCTCGCCAACGCAGTGGATATTACGCCTGCTATCGGGCCGCCGAACACTTTCAGGTCGGTATACCGGAAACTCCCTCTTCCCACATTTCTCAACCCCTCAATTTACATGCTTCCGGCAGTGATTTCCCTTTCACCGTCTTTGCCAAAACCATGCGGCGTGTCCTCTCTGTTTACGGAGAACGATTGATGCTTAAGTCTCCAAATTTTGGATGTTCCGAACTACGTTCGGCTATTGCGGCATATCTTGCCCGCAGCCGTGGCTTTGCCGTTCAACCGGCTCAGGTCATTATAGGATCAGGCGCAGAATATCTCTACGGATTAATCGTTCAGTTATTGGGGCGAGAACGTCTTTATGCATTGGAAAACCCTTCTTACGAAAAAATTCGCCGTGTTTATCGGGCACAGGGCGTTTCCTGTGATTTTCTTAAATTGGGGCAAAATGGCATTCGTACAGATGAATTGATGCGTACGCAAGCCAGCGTTTTGCATGTCACTCCTTACCACAGTTTTCCCAGCGGCATTACTGCCTCCGCCTCCAAACGCAATCAATATTTACAGTGGGCGCAAGCACGACAAGGTTATATCATCGAGGACGACTTCGACTCCGAATGCACCCTCTCTACCAAAGCCGAAGATACTCTTTTTTCACTGGATCTCCAGGGAAGAGTCCTTTACCTCAATACATTTTCTAAAACGATTGCCCCCTCCTTGAGAGTAGGTTATCTGGTATTACCTATTCAATTGTTGCCAGAATTCCGTAACACAGTTGGGTTTTATTCCTGCACAGTACCCACATTCGAGCAATATGTGCTGGCAGAATTGCTCAACAACGGCGATTTTGAACGGCATATCAGCAGAGTGCGCCGCAAAAAGCGCCGGGCACAAAGTCATTCTTAAAGCTTTATCTGCTTTGAGGGAATGCTATTCTCCTATCGTTTTTTCAAAAATCTTTTCACAAGCATAGAAATCTATCCCATAACGATGGCATTCTCCAAGAAAGTGAAATCCCAACTTTTGATAAGTGCGGATTGCCGGGATATTTTCCTTTGCCACCAACAGATGTATCGCATGACATCCCTGCGCTGCCAGCTGTGCAAACAACAACTTGAGCATCTCTACCGCCAAGCCACACCCACAATAGGCATCCGCAATTACCACGCGGGCTATTTCCCGTTGTGTTCCATCTGTAATCTGCCAAAATTCCAAGTCATCTGCCTCATTTTCCGGCACCACTGATACTGCACCAATCAACTGTCCATCGATCCATGCCGCATATAGACAATTCTGAGCCGCATCATTTCTCAATTCTGTTTCTCCGGGATAATTTTCATCCCATGTACACCCACAACGGCCAATAGCAGCCCGGTATAATCCATATATCAATGTTAAATCCTGCTGCTGTGCATGTTTTAGTTCCATTCTTTCTTCCCTTCGCTTTCTTTACAAGATTTCTAAATTCTAAAAACAGTTTGAATTCTTTATATTGCAAATATATTCTTTCCGCCTTTTCTATCCAGCAAAAAGCATTTCCACAATGCCAAATGCTTTCTGCTTCCATGATAACATCCGTTTATCTTCTTGATAACAAAAAAAACGCAAACAATAATTGTTTGCGTTTTCTGGAGCGGGTGTCGTAGGTATCTACAACTTTTTTTCAATATACGAATAGATACACAAATATCAATCATTTAATAAAAT
>CAMEMG010000063.1:0-9157 GCA_945927325.1 uncultured Clostridia bacterium
TTCTCATGGGGTGCCGCCTTCTGCCTATGCGGAACTGGAGCAGCAACAGGTAGCCTATGAGGATCTGACTTGCCCTTTTGTAGAGCGCATTCATCGTAGAGTATATGAACAACAAGCCTTGTTTGATCATATTATCATTGTAGGTAAGAAAGACCATCCGGAAGTAGTGGGTATTTGCGGATGGGCAGGCGCAAAAGCCTTGGTAGTGGGCGATGAGGAGCAGGCAAAGGCACTTCCGCGGCTGGGCAATGTATTGATTGTTGCGCAGACGACGATTACTCGAGAATTGTTTGATACAATTTGCAGAACCGTTGAAGCGAAAGCACAGCATTGCACGGTGTTTGACAGTATTTGTGAAACAACTGCGCTCCGGCAGAAAGAAGCGGCGGAAATTGCCCGTAAGAGCGACGCGATGCTGGTTATTGGAGACAGACAAAGCTCCAATAGCAGAAAACTATATGAAATCGCAAAAAAATATTGCCGTAATGCTTATTTTATTGAGGATGCCAGTGAAGTTATACTTGAAAACTTTACAGAGTGTGATATAATTGGTATAGTTGCCGGTGCCTCTGCACCGGATTGGATAATCAGGGAGGTATGCACGCTAATGGAGTTAGAAAAAACTCAGGTTACAGAAGAAACCGCAGCGGTAGAAGCAGAAGCAGCACAGGCTGCTGAAGTTGTTGAAGCTGCACCTGTTGCAGAAGAAGTTGAAACTGCACAGCCCGTGGAAGTGGAAGAATCCAGCTTCGCGGAGGAAATGGAAAAGACGTTTGTCAAAATCAGAAGAGGCCAGTTTGTAAAAGGTGTTGTAGTTCATGTTACTGATGAAGAAGTATGCGTCAACATCGGTTACAAAGCAGATGGTCTTATCAAGAAGGATGACTTAACACTGACAGGTGATGTTGCACCCTCTGATTTGTTCAAAGAAGGCGATGAGATCGAGGCAGAAGTTGTCTCGCTCAATGATGGCGTAGGAAATGTCGTTCTTTCCAGAAAGAAGATTGAAAACCAGGTAAAATGGAAAGAGTTTGTAGAGAACCTGGATATGGATGCGATTTATGAATGCGTTGTCACCAAAACGATTAAGGGTGGCGTATTGACCAAGTTTAATGGTTATGAAGCATTTATTCCCGCTTCCCAGCTTTCTCTCAAATATGTGGAAGACTTGAGCGTGTTTGTTGGTAAGACGCTGCTGGTTAAGATCATTGATGTGGATAAGCGCCAGAAGAGATTTGTACTGTCCAATAAAGAAGCACTCAAACAGCAGATTGCTGAGCAGGAAAAGATGATTTTTGCCAGCTTTGAAAAGGGTTCCGTTGTGCGCGGTGTTGTTAAGAGACTGACTGATTTTGGTGCCTTTGTGGACGTTGGCGGTGTGGATGGTCTGCTGCATATCACAGATATCAGCTGGGTTCGTATTAAACACCCGAAAGATGTTTTGAGTGAAAATCAGGAAATTGATGTTAAGATTCTGAATGTTGATCCTGAAAAGAAGAGAATTTCTCTTGGCTATAAGCAGCTTCAGCCCAAGCCTTGGGATTTGGTTTCCGAAAAATACATTGTCGGCGAAACAGTGACTGGTAAAGTTGTTCGGATCGCTCCCTTTGGCGCATTTGTAGAACTGGAGCCCACGATTGATGGCTTGGTACATATTTCTCAAGTGACCAACAGAAGAATTGAAAAGGTAGAGGATGTTCTTTCCCTGGGTCAGGAAGTGACTGCTAAGATTTTGGAAGTCAATCCTGAAAAGAAACGCATCAGTTTGAGCATCAGAGCTCTTATGCAGCCTGAAAAGCGTGAAGATGCTGCAGAAAGCGAAGAAAAAGTTGAGCGTAAGCCCAGAGCAAGAAGAGAAGAAAGATCCTTTGTGATTCCGCCCAGAGAAGAGGCGACGACTTCGTTGGCAGATCTTTTCAAGCTGGCAGAAGAAGCAGGCGAAAATAAGGAAGACTAAATAGTCAAAACAGAAGTATAAAAGCAATTGGGAGACGTTCTGTAAAGGAATGTTCTCCCTTTTTTCAATCCGTATATTATGCGGCAGGAAACAAGTCGATTATTGGACAAGATCAAAGATAATCAGTAAAGCAATAGCATAAAAAGAGGAGGGATTAGAAGATGATTATTCAAAACGTGTTGATTTATGATGCAGTGCATCGGGAACCTTATGTTGGGCATATTCGTATAGAAAACGAAAAGATTGCTGAAATTGGCCCGGAGGTGAGCCGTAAGGGCGAAGAAGAAGTCGTTGAAGGCAGAGGATTGCGGGCGTATCCTGGGTTTATTGATGCGCATAGCCATATTGGATTGGATGGATATGGCGGGCCGACGGGCGGCAGCTATGATTATAATGAAATGAATGATATTGTTTGTCCACAGTTGAGAGGGCTAGATAGCTATAATCCTCAGGATGCAGCGATCCCTATGGCACTGGCTGGTGGCGTGACGACGGTTTGCACCGGGCCGGGTTCTGCGAATGTGTTAGGCGGCACCTCACTGGTTATAAAATTATGGGGCAACAGTGTGGAAGAAGCGGTTATGGTACCGGAAGCAGCTATGAAATGTGCATTTGGAGAGAATCCCAAACGCTGTTACAAAGAAAAATGTGATTCGGCAAGAATGACGACTGCAGCAAAATTGCGGGAAGCACTGTTTTTAGCAAGAGATTATATGCAGCGGAAGGAGGCTGCCGATGGAGATATTGCAAAGGCACCTCGATTTGATATGAAAGCAGAAGCACTGATTCCCGTGTTAAAAGGGGAGATGCCCTTGAAAGCACATGCACATCGAGCGGATGATGTGATGACGGCGCTGCGTATTGCAAAAGAGTTTCATGTACGCATTACGTTGGAACATTGTACGGAAGGGCATTTGATTGTAAAAGAACTGCAGGAGGCAAAAGTTCCGGTGGCGGTTGGCCCTACCCTGACCAGTGCTTCAAAATTGGAATTGATCAATAAATCTTGGGAAACTCCGGGTATTCTGGCAGCTGCGGGAATTCAGGTTTCCATTATTACCGATGCCTCTGTCATTCCGCAGGAATATCTTCCGATGTGTGCAGGCTTAGCTGTAAAAGCGGGGATGGATTCCTTTGAGGCATTGAAAGCAATCACTATTAATCCGGCTAAGCATTTAGGTGTAGAAAATCGGATTGGTTCGCTGGAGGCAGGCAAGGATGCAGATATTGTGCTCACGGAAGGCGATCCGCTTTTTACGGATTCTGTCGTGAAAATGGTATTTCTAAACGGAAAAGCAGTTGTTGGAGCATAAATAAATCTCAAAATTGAAATATCACGAATCAAAAAAGAGGCTGAAGCCTTTAAGGGCAGCAGCCTCTTTTTTGATTAGAAGTTGAATTTATTGATGGGTATATAGCTTATAATAAGCTCCTTTTTGTGCCAACAGTTGTTCATGAGTGCCGCTCTCTATAATTCCGCCATTGCCAATGACTAAAATCAGGTCAGAATTGCGAATGGTGGAAAGGCGGTGTGCAACGATAAAGCTGGTACGATTTTTCAGTACAGTAGTAATTGCCTGCTGGATCAATTGCTCAGTTTCAGTATCGATGGAAGAAGTAGCTTCATCCAATACAAAAATACGAGGATCGGCCAATATGACACGGGCAAATGAAATGAGCTGTTTCTGGCCTGTGGAAAGGCGAATTCCACCTTCACCAACCTGGGTATCATAGCCATCTTTTTGGGCCAGAATAAACTCTTCTGCGCGAACCATGCGGGCGGCGGCGCGAATTTCTTCTTCGGTGGCATCTTTACGGCCGAAAGCTATGTTTTCTCTGATAGTGCCCGAAAACAGATGCGGTTGCTGAAGCACATATCCCATACTGCTTTGCAGCCAGAGCTGGGAGCGTTGACGATAATCCACTCCATCAATTAATATTTTTCCTCCGGTAGGCTCATAAAAGCGACAGATCAAATTGATGATAGTACTCTTGCCCGCACCTGTTTCACCTACCAGAGCAATGCTCTTGCCGGCCGGTACATGAAGATTAAAGTCTTTCAGCACAGTCTCTTCGGGAATATAGGAGAAATCAACATGCTCGAATGTGATATCGCCGGAAATGGGCGGCCAATTTTCCTTTTTCGGCGCAAGGCTGTCTCCATATACAGAGATTACTTCAGGGCTGTCTACAATATCTTCCGGTGTATCTAAAAGGGAGATAACGCGCTCGGCAGAAGCTTGTGCATTCTGCAATTCAGCAAATTTTTGAGCCAACTGCTGGATGGGGTCAAATAACTGTGTAGTGTAGGATATAAATGAGGAAAGCGTGCCGAAAGTAATCACGCCTTCCAATACCTGTCCACCACCGATTTGCAGCGCAAGAGCTGTGCCGATAGCGCTTAAAAACATGACAATCGGCATAAAAATGGCATTCAGGCCGGAGGCCCTGGCGGATGCATGCCGCATATCACTGGTAAGTTGCTTAAAATCATCGAAATTCTGTTGTTCACGAACCAGCGTTTTGGTTGTCATGGCTCCCATAATGCCCTCGTTATAGGCGCCGGTAATGCGGGAGTTGATGCTGCGGACAATGCGGAACTGGCGTAATATTTTGGTGCGGAAAAAAACAGCAGTTACAGCCAGTACCGGTAAAACGGCCAATGTGATTAACGCCAGCTTGACGTTAAGCGCGAACATAGAGATAATACAGCCGACAATAAAAGTGAGTGAAAGCAATATGTCCACAATACTCCAGGCTACCATTTCGGAAAGCCGGCCGGTATCGCTAATGACCCGGGCCATGATGTACCCAACAGAAGTCTTATCATAGTAGGAGAAAGAAAGCTTTTGCAATTTGAGAAAACATTCCTGGCGAATATCGTAGGATATGCGCATTTCCAAATCGCTTGCCCCCATGACAAAGAACGTAGAACACAGGGATTGCAGGAGGATTACAGCAATGGTGACGGCTATATAAATGCCTAACCCGTCTACAGTATGCTGACTGACAAAATGATCAATTGCATATTTGGTGAGCAGGGGATAGAGGATATCCACAAAAGAAACGACAAACAGACAGAGGATCACTCCACTCAACAGTTTTTTCCAACGTAATGCATATTGTAGTAGCCGTTTCCAAACGTTGAAGTCTACTTTTTTTGTAAATTCTTCTTCTTTAATGTAGCTCATGCTTGTGCGCCTCCTTCCTTTTCCAGGCGGAATTGACCTGTTGCTTCCTGAATGTTGGCAATGCGGCTATAGATTCCGCCTTGCTCCATCAATTGCTGATGTGTACCTTCTTCAACCAACCGCCCTTGATCCAATACCAGTATTTTATCTGATTCCATCAGCGTAGTGATGCGGTGGGAGATGATGAACGTAGTGCTTTGGCCGCGAATTCGGCGTAATGCTTTTCGAATGGCCAAGTCAGTTTCAGTATCTACGGCACTCATAGAATCATCAAAAATAAGAATGGGTGTTTTGCGCATCAACGTACGGGCAATAGCTATCCGTTGTTGCTGCCCGCCTGAAAGGGTGACGCCACGCTCACCCACCAAGGTATCATAACCTTTATCGAATTTGAGGATGACATCGTGGACGGCAGCTACTTTGGCGGCGGCATAAACTTCCTGCTCATCTGCAGAAGTATCCGTAATGCGGATATTATCCAGAATAGAGCGGGAATAAAGGAAAGGCTCCTGAAGCACAATGCCGATGTGACTGCGCAGGTGCTTATGCTCAATGTCATTGATGTCGACACCGTCTATGTAGATATGCCCACCGGAACAGGTGTACAGCCGCTGCATCAGCTGCACCAATGAAGATTTTCCGGAACCTGTTGCGCCGAGAATGCCGATTGTCTGCCCGGCTGTTGCTTCAAAACTGATGTCTTTCAGGACTTCGTCCGGATAGTCGTAGCCAAAATTGACATGTTCAAAGCGAATATTTCCTTTAATTTCCGGCTGCAGAGCCTTGCCCGGTTCTTTTTCCAACGGTGCGGAAAGGATGTCATCGATGCGTTCCATGGCGACAGTGGCGCGGCCCATATCCGCCAGAATACGGCCTAATTGTCTTACCGGCCAGGTAAGCATGCCTGTGTAACTGGAAAAGAGCAATACGTTACCAAGCGTGAATGTGTTGGTGGTTGCCGCCAGATATACGCCTACCGCTGTGGAAAGGGCAATCTGCAAATACCCCAATGCATCGGTGCCTCCCCAATAATAGGCGAGCAACTTGAGTACTTTATAGGTAAGATTGCGATAGCTTTGATTTTTTTCGGTAAACTTGTCCAATTCACTTTTTTGCTGCCCGAAAGCGCGGACAACGCGTACACCGGTCAGATTCTCCTGTAATACGGAGGATAGTTCACCCTCTGCCTCGTCTGCTACCACAAATTCGTTGCGTACCTTTTTAAAATAAAAAAAGGAAATGGCAAATGTAATGGGCAACGTGCTCATGGATATGAGCGTGAGAGGTACATGGATGGAAAACATAATGACGGCGGCGATGGTCACCCGGGTAACGGTGCGCACAATCTCAATCAGCTGCATGCTGACAAATCGGCGGATGATTTCTACGTCTGAACTACAGCGCTGTACCAAATCACCTACGGAAGTATGTTTATGATAATCGTAGGGGACGTTTTGCAGATGCTCATATAATGCATTGCGTAAAACCATGGCCGAACTTTCCGAAGCATGGTTGACACAGCGGGCGCGTATATACGAAAAAAGGCCGTTGAGCAGCGTCAATGCCAGCATGATCAATGCACAGATATACAGATGACTGCTTAGAAAATTGCGTCCACCCAAAGCGGTCACTGTTTTTTCCAGTAATGGGGATAAAGCAACATCTTCGCCTGCGATGACAAAGTCGATGGTAAAACTGGTCACCATAGGGATGGCATAAGAAAGTAGAATGGTGATCACTACGGCAATGATCGCACCCACAAGATAGCGTTTGTAGCCATCTGTAATCCTGCCGATCAATTTCCAGTTGATACGGCGCTTGTTTTTCTGACTCAAATTCACTCACATCCTTTCTAATTCAAAAACCGGGCAAAGGCAAATTCCTTCCCCCGAGCAGCAGGAAAATGCACGTACCCAAAGCACTGATATACATCTATATTATACAGGATGAAGCAGAGTGGAGGTCAATCCCTTTTCTGACATTTTTTGTATATAATTTTCCTGCAATTTGTATAAACGCAGGTTAAAATCCTTTGGCATTGGCTATTTCAGGAAAATAACAGTTTTTTTCGAGAAAATGTATAGAAAAATCCCCATAGGTGTGCAAAAAAAGAAAGATTGCATATCGGAAGGAAGTATGTTAATATGTATATATTAAATTACTATAAAAGTATCTTGAATTAGGAAAGTCAAAAAATGTAAATATTTTCTAAAAACAGGCAGAAAGCGCCGGAGGTGTTAAAAAAAACTTGACTAGGTATTTCCAAAATGTTAATATAATCCTAACGTAGGAAATGCTAAGTTTGCATCGGCATCGGCAGGGGCAGTATGGAGGGCTTGCACAAAGTTCGAAGGCTGAATAAAAAGACACTTATCGGAACGGTGGTAAGTGGGATGTTGATGAAAACTTTTTTTGATTTATGGAATTTACAATTTTATATATTTCCCAATAAAAAAAACGATGGTGGTGATGTAAGAAAATGTCAGTACTTTTGAAGATGGAAAAAATCAACAAGCTTTTCCCTGGCGTACGCGCTCTGACTGACGTTGACTTCGAAGTGAGAAAAGGCGAGGTTCATGCTCTGATCGGCGAGAACGGCGCTGGAAAATCTACTTTGATGAAATGTTTGACAGGTGTTTACAAAGCGGATAGCGGAACCATTACTTTCGACGGTCAGCCGTGGGAAGTAAGCAACCCCAAGGAAGCTACGGACAAAGGTATCAGTATTGTTCACCAGGAATTCAACCTGATGCCTGCGCTCAGCGTAAGAGAGAATATCTTCATCTCCCGTGAGCCCAGAAAATGCGGCGGCCTGCTCATCGACGATAAGAAGATGAAAGAAGAATGCCTCAAGCTCATGGAAAGAGTAGAGTTCAATCTGGATACCGAAGCAGAAGTTGAATATCTCTCCACGGCACATTGCCAGATGGTCGAGATTTTGAGAGCCCTGCTCACCGACGTTAAACTGCTGGTATTGGACGAACCGACTTCTTCTCTGACTGCTGATGAGACGGAGCTGTTGTTCAAAACCATCCGTACTTTGAGAGACAGAGGTGTTTCGATCATCTATATTTCTCACAGACTGGATGAATTTGAGCACATTGTCGACAGAGTTACCGTTTTGAGAGACGGACATACCGTAGGTACAGAAGATTATGCAAAGCTGGGCCTCAACGATATGATCAAGATGATGGTCGGCCGTGAAATTACGGAACAGTATCCGGAAAGACATGCCAAGATTGGTGATGTTGTCCTCGAAGCAAAGAACTATGTAAGCCCCAAATTGCATGATGTATCCCTGAAAGTAAGAGCCGGAGAGGTATTGGGAATGTCCGGACTCGTAGGTGCAGGGCGTACGGAATTTGCAAGAGCGATTTTCGGAGCAGATCCTTATAACTCCGGTGAGCTCTATTTGAAGGGCGAGAAGGTAAATGTTAAGTCTCCTGCTGATGCAGTTAAGCTGGGCATTGCTTATCTGTCTGAGGACAGAAAGAGAGATGGCCTGATGCTGAACCAGGGCGTTGACTTCAATACTTATATCGCGAACCTGCAAGAGTATTCCAAGTTTGGTGTCGTGAACGACAAGAAAATTGATGCGACGGTTGCTGACTTCGTTGATAAGCTGTCTGTAAAGACGCCGAACTACGAACAGTGGACGCAGTTCCTCTCTGGTGGTAACCAGCAGAAGGTTCTGGTCGCAAGATGGCTGTGCAAGAAGTCGGATGTAATCATTTTCGACGAGCCGACCAGAGGTATCGACGTTGGCTCCAAGTATGAGATCTACAAACTGATCAACGAACTTGCAGAGCAGGGCACGGCAATCATCATGATTTCTTCCGAAATGCCGGAAGTTTTGGGCATGAGCGATAGAATCATGGTTATGTATGAAGGCCGTGTGACCGGCGAAATCGGTATCGAGGAAGCAAATCAGGAAGTTCTGATGCACATGGCTTCCAATACGTATGAGCGCTATAAGAAAGAGTTAGAGCAGGAGGAAAAATAAAAATGG
>CAMEMG010000064.1:0-9143 GCA_945927325.1 uncultured Clostridia bacterium
AAAAATTTATATCATGCTTAATAAACCGGTGGGATGTGTTTCTACCTGCTCCGACGATAAAGGACGGCGTACGGTATTGGATTATGTAAAAGGCATAGATCAACGCATTTATCCTATCGGTCGATTGGATTTCACGACAGAAGGTTTATTGTTGTTGACGAATGACGGCGAGCTGGCCAATAAGCTGACGCATCCCAGTCATGAAGTAAGCAAACGCTATTATGTTGTGGTAGACAGTTTTGTTTCCCCCGAAGAAATCAAACAACTGGAGCGTGGGGTGATAATTGAAGGTGGTAAGACGGCGCCGGCTCGTATTAAAGTGATGAATGCGGTGGAAGGCCGTACGGAAATGACTATCATCATCCATGAGGGTCGTAACCGTCAGGTACGCCGTATGTTTGAAACAATTGATAAGCATGTTGTATTCTTAAAGCGTATCAGTGTTGGCGATATTAATCTGGGCCCTTTGAAAAAGGGAGAATATCGTTTGCTGACGAAAGAAGAGATTGCATATCTTAAGAGCATTAAGTGAATCGTGGAAAAGGCACCTGTGGCAATAAACGGCGGCAGGCGCCTTTTTGCCTTTTTTCTTACAGCCAAAAGAAAAACAACAATCTGGCAGGGAATGAATGTATAAATTGAGGAAGTACAATAAGAGAGGCATAGCATTTTAAAAACAGTTATGTTATAATGTAATGCAAAAGAAAGAAAAAAGGAATGCTGGATGGAATCGGAGTTCCTTTTTACAGGTAAACAGAAAGTGTGAAGGAGGGTATTCACAGATGGGTGAACTTACTCGCGGCACTCTGCAGCAAAACCGGCCTGATCGGTTGACGGCCAGAGCACGGATCGCGGAATTGATGGATGATGGCTCTTTTGTGGAGCTGGATAAATATCTACAAAAATCCAATGCGGTGCTCGGACATGCGGATATATGTGTGCAGGGAGAAGGTGTTGTAACCGGATGGGGTACGATTGAAGGTCAGGCAGTATGTATTGCAGCTCAGGATCACGAAGCGCTGGGTGGTGCATTTGGCATGGCTCAGGCCGGAAAAATCGTAAAAACAATGGATATGGCGGCAAAATCCGGCTATCCGATGGTATTCCTCTGGGATTCGGATGGGGCGAGAGTCCAGGAGGGTGCAGGTGCAATTCATGCATATACGCTGGTTATGAAAAAAATGGCAGAATTGTCCGGCGTTGTACCGACGATATCTGTCGCAGCAGGAGATATGTTGGGTTCGGCAGCTTTTTTTGCTCCGCTTTCGGATTTTACATTGGCGATTCGAAAAGTAACGGATATGGGGTTAAAAGGTGCCACTGTAACGGCGGCAACATTGGGGTTGGAACCGGATGAGGAAGTGCTCAACGGTGCGGCAGCACAGTATGCCTGTGGTAATGCGCAGTTCCTTTGCGAGGATGAGCAGGAAGCTTATGCAACGCTTAAGAGACTGCTGCTTTGCCTGCCTTCCAATAATCTGGAAGATACACCTTATTTGAATAATGAGGATTCCGCGGATCGAATTGTGGAAGAAGACCCACGCAATTTGCCTGCTTATGTGGCACAGGCTGCGGATGGCGGCGTGCTTTTTGAAGTACAGAAGGGATATGGCGCAGAAATCGTTACAGGATTTGCTTCATTCGGAGGCATGATCGCAGGTGTGGTAGCAAATGCAGGAGGCAAATTTTTAACAAAAGAGGCCTGTGAAAAAGCGGCCAGATTTATACGGATTCTGGATGCTTATGATATGCCGGTTCTTTCTTTTGTTGATAATGAAGGGGTAGAAGTGAGCAAATGCCATGGAAATATACGTGCTTTGGCTAAGTTAGCTTATGCTTATGGAGAAGCAGGATGCCCGATGATCAGCGTAATTACAGGGAAGGCGATCGGAGAGGGCTATAGCACGATGTCCAATAAAGGCAATGGAGCAGATTTGGCATATGCGTTAACGGGAGCACAAATCGGTTGCATGGACGCAGAAGCAGGCAGTATTGTGATGTATGACGGCACAAAAGCTCACGCGAAGCAGTATGCAGCAGACTTTTTGAGCGCAGAAAGTGCGGCAAAACAGGGTATTGTCGATGACATTATTGAAGCATCGCAGATCCGCCCGGTATTGATTCAGTCTCTGCTGATGGCTACCAACAAGAGAGAAAGCAGACTCAGTAAAAAACATGGCATCATGCCGTTATAAGGAGGATGCATATGACTTTGTTTGGAATTGAATTTTCAGCGGCACAGGCGATTCTGTTAGCTGTGGAAGTATTGATTCTTTTGCTGTGTATTGTAATTCTGACAAAACTGGCCAGACGAATGCCTGTTAAGGAAAACGTTGAACAGGCAGCAACGCCTGCGGTGGCAGAAGCAAAGGGAAAGGCCGCACAGGATCCAGAGGAAGGCGAGCTAATTGCGGTAATCACAGCTGCAGTAGCAGCTGCAATGGGAAAAGATGTCAAAGAAATTAAAGTGGCATCTTGTCAGGAAATTAGAAAAAGGGAATATGCCGGCAGATCTGCATGGTCGCGTGCAGGCAGAGCAGAACAACTTAATCGATATATCTAAGAGGAGTCGGAGGTAAATATGCGTAGATTTATTATAAATGTAAATGGAAAATCCTATGATGTTGCAGTAGAAGAAGTTGCTGCAGATGCAAACGTATCTGTAGCGGCGCCCACGCCTGTAGCAGCAGCTCCTGCTGCGGCACCTGTGCCTGCGGCAGCTCCTGTTGAAGAAGCGGCACCCGCACCTGCACCGGCAGCGTCTGTGGCAGTAGCGGCGGGAGAAAAAGTGGTAGCACCTATGCCGGGTACAATTTTGGAAATCAAGGTGAATGTTGGCGACCATGTAAATGAAGGCGATGTATTGTTTGTACTGGAAGCTATGAAGTTGGAAAACGAATTGCTGGCTCCTTGCACGGGTACTGTTGCGTCGATTAACACTTCTAAAGGAACTCTGGTCAACGCAGGCGATATTCTGGGTGTAATCGGCTGAGCGGTTGAGACAGGGGAGGTTTGATTTATGGGTAAGGTTTGTATCACTGATACGATTTTGAGAGACGCCCATCAATCCCAGGCGGCGACCCGCATGCGCACAGAGGAGATGCTGGAAGCAGCGGCAGTACTGGATAAGGCCGGATATTGGTCGCTGGAGTGTTGGGGTGGAGCAACGTTTGATACTTGCATGCGTTTTTTGCATGAAGATCCATGGGAAAGATTGCGTAAATTGAAAAAAGCAATGCCGAACACAAAATTGCAGATGTTGCTGCGCGGACAGAACCTGCTCGGATACAAGCATTATGCAGATGATGTGGTGGATTTTTTTGTAAAAAAAGCAATTGAAAACGGAATTGATGTCATTCGTATTTTTGACGCACTGAATGATACGAGAAATATCAAAACCGCAATGGAGGCCACAAAAAAATATGGCGGTTGGGCAGAGGCTGCAATCAGCTATACGGTAAGCCCGGTGCATAGCATGGAATACTTTGCTGACTTGGCATTGGAAATGCAGAATATGGGCGCAGATTCCATTTGCATTAAGGATATGGCTAATCTGTTGTTGCCTTATGATGCCTATAAGTTAGTGAAAATGATCAAGGAAAAAGTAACAGTCCCTGTACATGTACATACACATAATACCACGGGAACCGGTGATATGGTTTACCTGAAGGCGATAGAAGCAGGCGCAGATATTGTGGATTGCGCGCTTTCTCCTTTGGCCAATGGTACGTCGCAGCCTTGTACTGAAGCATTGGTGGCGACTTTGATGGGGACAGAGTACGATACCGGCATGAAGCTGGAAGATCTGACGAAAGCGGCAAATTTGATTCGCCCGTCGGTAGAACGGATGCGTGAAGATGGATTAATTTCGACCAAGGTTTTGGGCGTGGATGTCAATACTCTGCTGTATCAGGTGCCGGGTGGTATGCTTTCCAATCTGATCAGTCAGTTGAAAAATGCCAATGCAGAAGATAAATTGGTGGAAGTACTGGAGGAGGTTCCGCGTGTTCGCAAGGAATTTGGATATCCGCCATTGGTAACTCCCACAAGCCAGATTGTAGGAACACAGGCAGTTATGAATGTTTTGTGTGGAGAACGTTACAAGATGGTTTCCAAGGAATCCAAAGGGTTGCTGCGCGGTGAATACGGCAGATTGCCGGGTCCGGTGGATGAGGACGTGCGTAAAAAATGCATCGGTGACGATGCGGTAATTACGCATCGGCCGGCAGATGATATTGCACCTGAATTGGAACAGTATCGTGAGCAATTGAAAGATGTGATCGAGCAGGAAGAAGATATTCTTTCTTACGCAATGTTCCCACAGGTTGCACCGAAATATTTCGAATATCGTAGGGCGGCATTGTATCAAGTCGATCCGGCTAAGTTGGATAGCGAACACCGTATCCATCCAGTGTAATAAAGAGCAAAGAGAGAAAAAAGAGAGAAATTAGGAGGAAATAATGCGAATACTTCTTGTGAATGACGATGGAATTGAAGGCGTTGGCCTGATTGCAATGGTAAAAGAACTGTATGGAAAGCATGATATTACAGTTGTGGCGCCTAAGCATGAATGCAGTGGCAATTCACATGCGCTTAATTTTAGAACTCCGATTGTAGTTACCAAAACAACTATTCCCGGTTATGAGGATGTTCCTGCCTGGCATGTGGATGGAAGCCCTGCCGACTGCACCCGTATTGCCTTGAAAGTGATCATGAAGGATAACCTGCCCGATATTGTACTTTCCGGTATTAACAGAGGGCCTAATATGGGGGTAAATATTCTTTGGTCGGGAACGACTAATGCAGCAACACAGGCAACGTTGCACGGAATTCGTGCTTTGGCATTTAGCCATGTCTGCTTCACCAATGAACCGGAAGGTTTCGTATATGCTGCACAGTTTGCCCGTAGATTAGCGGAGATGGCGGATCAATTCAAATTCCCTATTCGCACCATTCTCAATGTCAATTTCCCCAACCTGAACGAAGTAACTCCCAAAAAGGTGGTTGTGACGCGCATGAGCAAGACCAATTGGTTTGGAGGTTATAATGTAGTGGAAGAAATTGACGATGGCGTTGTTTCCTATCGTGTTAAGAGCGATTATCAGGCGGAAGATGGCCCGGGCGATGACTCCTATGAAATTCGTCAGGATAATATCTCTATTACACCTTTGGTTTCGGAATTTACAGATGAAAGTGCTCTGGAAGGATTGATGTTTCTTAATGAGATGCAAATCTGACATGGTTTCTTTGTAAAAAATGTGTTATAATGAAGCGGAGAGTTTTCTCTGCTTCATTATTTTTTTGAATCTAATTATGTATATGGAAAAAGGAATCGACGATATGGAAAAATCCGATTTGTTGGAACGTATTCGGGAGGAATTTTCCTCTTACAGCAAAGGGCAAAAGGCAATTGCAACGTATATTCTGGAAAATTATGACAAGGCTGCTTTCATGACTGCGGGTGTACTTGGAGAAACGGTAGGCGTCAGTGAGTCAACGGTAGTTCGCTTTGCATATGCATTAGGCTATAAAGGCTATCCAAAGCTGCAAAAGCATTTGCAGGAAATTATTAAAAATAAACTGACCAATGTCCAAAAACTCAATCTGTTGGAAGGATTATCTACAGAAGAATTGGTGCGCACCGTTTATAAAATGGAAACAAAGAACCTTAAGCATACTGTAGATATGCTGGACGTTGAAGTCGTTAATAAAGTGGTAGATGCATTGGTGCATGCAAAAAAGATCTTTGTGATCGGATTTCGCAGCTGTGCACCTTTGGTGCAGTTTATTGTATACTATTTGGGATATATTTTTGATAATGTGCATCAGGTTACAATTGGCACAACCGATATCTATTCCCAGTTGGTGCATGTAGGAGAAGGAGATGTAGTCATTGGCATGGCATTTCCAAGATATTCTTCGCAAACTGTGGAAGGAGTGCGGTTTGCAAAAGAACGAAAGGCAACGATTATTACGCTGACGGATAATGTTCTTTCTCCGCTCTATAATCTTTCGGACCATTGCATTTTGACGAAAAACAATATTAATTCTTTTGTGGATTCCTTTGTTGCTCCCCTCAGCATTATCAACTTGATTATTATATTAGCCGGTTTGCGCAAAAAAGATACTCTGGTGGAGAACTACAGCATCATGGAAAATATCTGGCGGGAAAAGAAAATTTATGCAGTACATGATTATGCGCCAATAGAAGAAGAGGAAGAAGAATTGTGAGAGTTGCTGTCGTAGGCGGCGGCCCGGCTGGCATGATGGCTGCCTATGCGGCAGCCTCATCTGCGGAAGTTACGCTGTTTGAAAAGAACGAGAAGCTTGGTAAAAAATTATTTCTTACCGGAAAGGGCAGATGTAATATTACAAATGCTAGGCCGCAGGAGGATTTTTTTTCAAATATTCCTGGAAACGCAAAATTTCTCTACAGTGCTTTTGATGCATTTTCCAATAATGATTTGATCCGGCTGCTGAATCATCATGGTTTAGCGACCAAGGTGGAACGAGGCGGACGTGTATTTCCGGCTTCGGATAAATCCAGCGATGTGATTAAAACTTTGCAGAATATGCTGCACAGTAAAAAAGTACAGATTCAATTGGACTGTCATGTGCAGGAAATTCTGATCCGCGACGGAAGAGTTTGTGGTATAAAAGTCGAAGGGAAAAACATATTTTTTGATAAAGTGATTCTTGCCTGTGGCGGAATGTCCTATCCTGTTACAGGCAGTAATGGAGAAGGATATGAGATGGCCAGGAAGGCAGGGCATAGCATGAAGGAATTGCATCCCTCACTGATTCCTTTGGTTGCAAAATATCCGGAAATATGTCGAAAACTCATGGGGCTTACTCTTAAAAATGTGCGGGTCACATTACAGGAAAAAGGAAAAAAGCGATTTGAATCCATAGGAGAAATGCTTTTCACTTATTTTGGAGTTTCTGGTCCGTTGATATTATCTGCAAGTGCTCATCTTTCAGACTATTCATTTGCAGATACTAAAATTTGCATAGATTTGAAGCCTGCTTTAGACGAGGTAAAGTTGGAGACGCGTATCTTGCGGGACTTTGCGGAAATGCCTAATAATCAATTAAAAATAACACTTCAGCGTTTGCTTCCCAAAATGCTGTGCGGAGAAATTTTGGAAATTGCCGGGCTTAATGGCAAAAAGCCGGTTAATTTTGTGACAAAAGAAGAACGTAAGAAATTGATTTCAGTGATTAAAAATTTTTGTATTCCGATTTGCGGCACGCGGGATTTGGAAGAAGCAATTGTAACACGTGGAGGCATAACTTTAAAGGAAATTAACGCGTCAAAAATGCAAAGTAAATTGGTGCCTGGGCTGTATTTTGCAGGAGAAATGCTGGATGTGGATGCTTATACTGGCGGTTATAATCTGCAGATCGCGTTCTCGACCGGCTATTTGGCGGGAAGAAGTGCAGCCGAGAATCTCGATTGACAATAGAAGACGATTGTATTAAAATGAAATAATAAAGCATTAACAAATTAACTGATATTTCAGATTTGGAAGTGTGGATATAACAATCATCGAAATGGATGAAAAGGAGGTGCTGGAGTTTAGATGGACGCAGCAATATGGGCTATCCTTGCAGGCGTTGTTTGTTTAGGGCTGGGCAGCGGCATTGGTTATCTGTACAGGAAAAACATCGCGGAAAAGAAGATAGGCCGGGCTGAAGAAACGGTTGTCAGACTAATCGAAGATGCTCAGAAGAAAGCAGAAGCGATTCGTAAAGAGACAGTCCTGGAAGCTAAAGAAGAGGTCCATAAACTCAGAAGTGAATTTGATAAAGAATCCAAAGACAGACGAAATGAGCAATCCAGAATAGAAAAAAGGCTTCTTGCAAGAGAGGAAGCACTGGATAAGAAAAACGAACAGGCAGATAGAAAAAACGAAAAGCTTGATGCAAGATTGAAAGAGATCTCAGCTGCAAAAGAAGAGATTAAGCGACTGCAGGAAAAAGAAGTGCAGGAGCTGGAAAAGATTGCAGAGCTTTCCACTGAGCAAGCTAAGGATTTGCTGTTGGAAAAGGTAGAGCAGGAGGCACGCCGAGATATGGCGGTGATGCTGCGTGATATTGAGACAACGGCAAAGGACGAAGCTGAAAAAAAGGCAAGACAGATTCTTTCTCTGGCAATTCAGCGTTGCGCCGCGGATCATGTGGCAGAGGCGACAATTTCGGTTGTAGCATTGCCTAATGATGAGATGAAGGGCAGAATTATTGGCAGAGAAGGCAGAAATATTCGTGCTCTTGAAACAGCAACCGGTATCGATCTGATTATTGATGATACACCGGAAGCAGTGATTCTTTCCGGTTTTGATCCTGTGCGCAGAGAAATCGCACGGATTGCCCTGGAAAAGTTGATTATTGACGGGAGAATTCATCCTGCAAGAATCGAAGAAATGGTCAATAAGGCCAAAAAAGAAGTGGATCAGCAGATACGTGAAGCTGGCGAGGCAGCAGTATTTGATGTTGGAATCCACTCGTTGCATCCTGAATTGGTAAAATTGTTGGGAAGA
This sequence comes from uncultured Clostridia bacterium, assembly GCA_945927325.1. Lineage (GTDB taxonomy): Bacteria > Bacillota > Clostridia > Christensenellales > Christensenellaceae > QANA01. Next base: position 8,541 of record CAMEMG010000064.1, read on the forward strand.
TTGCGCTATCGTACCAGTTATGGCCAGAACGTGCTGAAACATTCTTTGGAAGTGGCACATTTGGCAAGCATCATGGCGGACGAAATCGGTGCAAATGCCAGGTTGGCAAAGAGGGCAGGTTTACTGCATGATATCGGTAAGGCAGTAGATCATGAGATGGAAGGCTCTCATACACAGCTTGGCGCAGAACTTGCCACAAAATATAAAGAAAACCCCGATGTAGTCAATGCAATAGCTGCACACCACGGTGATGTGGAAGCACAGACGATTGAGGCGGTTTTGGTGCAGGCGGCAGATGCTGTATCTGCGGCGCGGCCCGGTGCAAGAAGAGAATCTCTTGATAATTATGTAAAACGTCTGGAAGCTTTGGAAGAAATAGCAAATTCCTTTAAAGGTGTTGAAAAGTCTTATGCGATACAGGCCGGCAGAGAAGTACGCATTATTGTAAAACCTGAAGATGTGGATGAAGTCGGAACTGTGCTTATGGCGAGAGACATCGTGAAGAAAATTGAGAAGCATCTCGACTATCCCGGTCAGATTAAGGTCAGTGTGATTAGAGAGACGCGCGTAGTGGACTACGCAAAATAATTTTTTGAATAATTT
>CAMEMG010000065.1:0-8872 GCA_945927325.1 uncultured Clostridia bacterium
GCTACACCGCCGCTGCGGGCAAAAATTCTGCCAAAGAAGGAGGCATTATCCAAAACATCCTCTTCCATAGAAGTAATATCCAGATCTCTGCTGTCAAACAATGCCTGCAGTTCTTCAAATGTAATGGCACTGTCCACATATTGCTTGACGCGCTCCTGCTGCACCTCCATTTTCTTAGCCGTGCAGGGGCCGATGAAAACGATTTTTGCCTGCGGATCATTCTTCTTGATATATTCCGCAATAGCGCCCATCGGCGAAAGATTATGCGAAATGTGCTCCACCATTGTCGGAAATTGCTTTTTAATGAAATCCACAAAAGCCGGACAACAAGAACTGGTAAGGAATCCTTTTTCTACCAATTCGGCCGCTTCCTTATCGGCTACCATATCCGCTCCCAAGGCAACTTCCACCACGGTAAAGAAGCCCAACGCCTTAATGCCCGTAATTACCTGCCCCAGCTTTGCATAGCGGAACTGCCCGGAAATAGAGGGCGCCACAATGGCATAGACCTTATAGTTCTGGTTGTTATTGCTCTTTTTGATCATATCGATCACATCCAGAATATAGGATTTATCCGAAATTGCACCAAACGGGCATTGATAAACACAAGCCCCGCAGGCAATGCATTTGCTCTCGTCAATAACCGCTTCTTTCGTCTCCGTATTTTTACTCATACTAATGGCTTTTACCTTGCATGCATTTTCACAGGGACGTTTATTGCGGGTAATTGCAGTATAAGGGCAAACCCGGGCGCACATACCGCAGCCGATACACTTATCCTTATCAATATGTGCTTTTTGATGCTCATCAAATGAAATTGCGCCTTTGCGGCAGACATCCTCGCAGCGGTGCGCCAGGCAGCCACGGCAGGCATTGGTCACTTCAAAGCCACTGGCTGCGCATTCATCGCAGGCAATGTCAATCACTTCGATGACATTCGGGTTTTTCCGATCACCGCCCATTGCCAGTTTGACGCGCTCTGCCAGAATAGCCCGCTCTTTATAGACACAGCAACGCATGGTCGGTTTATTCCCCGGAACAATCTCCTTCGGAATATCTGCCACTGCCTGAAGCAGTGTATCATCCCAGGCATGCCGTGCTACCTCACGCAGCACTTTATACTTCAAATGCTGCACCTTTGTGTCAAATATTCTCATAATTTAGAGAAACCTTCTTTCTAAAAATAACTTAACTTGATGCGTTTGCCCATCTTTTTCAGGCACTCGGAAAGTTCTGTAATCAACTGCATCTTGATATTAAAGTTAATGGGCAAATCCGGATTCTGATGCGCCGGGTTCATTGCTCTTCCCACAAAGAAATTGATATCCGTAGCCTCTTCAAAAAGCAACCGCGCAATGTGGGATGCTCCATCCTTCTTATAACTCCACTGCGTATACGTCTCATTATCCTGCAGATAATCCTTGGCATATTCCAATACCCGGCTCATGGTAATAACACCTTCCGTCACCAGATCTACACCTTCCAATTCCGCAATCGGAGGAATATCGGGATCCGGGAAATCCAGTTTGGGGATCAGCTTCTTGCCCAAATACTGTGCTGCAATATTGGAAGTCGTTCCACCGCAAACGATATGCTTGCCTTCTTTGGAAAAGAAAAGAGACATCATTTTACCGCAGTCATCCCGATGTGCAGGCGGTCCAAATACCAGATTCATCGGTTCGCGCTTGCGGATGCGAATCACGCAGGCGGTCGTGTCGTCTCCAGGTTTTCCGCCATACAGCCGCAGGCATTCATCCAGCAGAATCGTATCCAAAGTCTTGGCAGTGAACCCCACATCGTAAAACGTCTCCATAAAGGAAATAATATCTTTACGCTCCCAGCCAAAATTCAGGCTCATGCCCACGCCCGCATGAATACAGCCATCGCTCATGGCAATAAAAATATCATTTTCCTGCAGCTTAATACGAGAACTATAGATATTCTTACCCCCGATATTGAGGATAGTATAGGGCATCTCATAATTTTTACCTTCTCGCAGCAAAATCACCAGAGGATTATCAAACTGTATAATCTCTGCTTCCTCATTATTTACCAGGCGAATAATGGTAAATGTGGAATATGCCACACCCCGCTCCGAACAGATTGGCAAAGTAGCTGCAACTGTGGAAACGCATTCTTCAATCGGCATATTTGCTGCCATCATCGTTGAAATAATCTTTGATGTCAGCGTCGATAAAATGCTCGCTTTTACGCCGCTGCCTAAGCCATCAGCTAAAACGATTACCGTTGAATGTTCGCCTTGTTCTATTACCTCCACCTGATCGCCGCACAATTGTTCGCCGAACTTATTCATGCTGCGATATCCGATATCTGCACAAAGATCATTCATGATCAATCGACTCCTTGAGCTGTGTAAGCGCAATCTTGGTTTCAGCCGCAGTCTCACCCAACAGCGAAGCAATCTCCTGCACAATACGCATTTGTTTATCGACCACCTTATCGGCGGTTTCCACCGTCTGGCGGCTCAGCGCTTCTTTTTTCTCACGATCTATTTCCTCACGAGTCACGTCGCGCATAATGCACATCAGTACATGATATTCCCGATCGTAAATGATCGTCTCCTCTACATAGCGCTTATATTCTGCCAGATAAGTCCTGCGATCCCGTATCTCATGCCCATACTGTTTGACATCCAGGAAAGGGGTCGGGTCAAGAATGCGCACCACCTGTTCACCCAACACATCCGACGCGGAACGAATATTCATAATATTGAGCGCCGCCTTATTAATTTGCTGCACTTCCATTTCTTCATTGATGACAATAATTCCGTTAGGCGTGTTGTTGATAATCGTATCAGAAAAACTCTCTGCCTTATCTTTCAGGAAAGGCAGGCACATGGTCATATCTGCTTTGCCCTGGAATACGGCAATCGCCTTTTCCCTGCAGGTATTATAGCCGCAGCAGCCGCAATTCAGTTCGTGCTCCGGCTTTGTTTTGCCGATACGCCGCAGAATCGCAGCAATTTCCGCCTCACTGGGCAGTCTTTCGCTCTTATATAAAGGCATATGCCGTTTTTCAATGCGCTGAGATTCCGGCATTTCCACCGTAAAATCTTCCTTTCCGGCATAGCGGCTGACAGCTGCATAATCGCGCACCGGGGATCGATGATATTTTTCCATAACAGGCCCGCCGACACAGCTGCCTGCACAGGCCGACATCTCAATAAAGCAGCGGCCCATTCCTCCCTGCTCGATATCCTTAAGCGCCGCAATGCAGTTATCCATTCCGTCAATTGCCAGATATGCATATTCCTTCTGAGCGCATTCCATCGTCTTTAAAATGCCGCCGGTCGTCGGGAAAAATCTGGCTTTGCCTTGCTCGCCCCGTGCCGGTTCCTGCTCCAGATGAATGTTTTCTTCCTGCATCCAATTGGTCAACTCTTCAAAAGTCAAGACAGCATCTGTCGCTCCCGGGTAACGCGCCGCTTCCTCCTTTTTGGCTACGCACGGCCCGATGAATACCGTTTTGGCATTCGGCACCCGCCGCTTAATATCCAAACAATGCGCCTGCATCGGCGAAGCTACATTGGCCAGATAAGGCAATGCAGAAGGGAAATACTTTTGAATCAACAGGTTGACGCTGTGGCAGCAGGACGAAATCAAAACCTCCGGCTTTTCCTCTGCCAAAATGCGGTCATATTCTTTTTTGACAATGGTTGCCCCAATTGCCGTTTCTTCCGCACCGGCAAAGCCCAATTTTTTCAGAGCCCGCTCCATGGCTTCAATCCCAACGCCATCATAATTGGCAATAAAGGAAGGTGCCAGGCTGGCATATACGGGCTGCTCGCCCGCCAACAACACCTTTACCTTTTCCACGTCATTCACAATCTCTTTTGCATTCTGCGGACAGATAACAAAGCACTGTCCACACAAAACGCACTCATTGCTGACAATGTGGGCCTGCCCCGCAGAAAAGCGAATCGACTTTACCGGGCAGTTGCGAATGCATTTATAACAGTTCTTACAGTTTGATTTTTTCAGTTTCAGAAATTCTGTCATACCCTTTTCCCCTTATACCCAGAAAATTCTGCCGCCTTACGCCAGTTCCGCCAATACCCGTTCCTCAAAAAATGCATCGACCGTCTCCGGCGAAAGAGAAATGGGCTCTTCATCCAAAGTCACACAGACGCCATTCTGGCAGTTACCCATGCAAAACGTTCCGGCCAGCTCAACTTTTTCCTGCAATCCATGCTGCGCAATCAACTGCTGCAGCCGCTCAATCACTTGGCGCGAACCCTTCAGATGACAGGAGCTGCCGATGCATATCGTGATTTTCATAATTTATCCTCCAATGACCTTTCGTTGCAGCAATATTACTGCTTACATACATAAACGTAGTTGCCTTCCGGCAAATTCACTTTTCATTGTTTTATTATAACACGAATATTCCGCAGAAAAAATTCCTTTTTCTCTATTTTTCAGCGATTCTCATGATTTTACATAATTTACATGGAATATAAGATATAAAAATCAGAGCAGGCCACCGGCCGAATCATAACAAGGATCGATACAGTTGCTGTTTTGTATTTGCCTTTGGCATCTATGAGACTCGCCTGTGCCTGCTTTGTATTGAAACTAATTCTTTTTTATCATGCCATAATTTCTGTCGATCTGCAAATATTGAAACATATATATCGATATACTTTTACCGATATATATGTATCGATTTACAGGAGTGCACAAAAAAAGAAAGGGAAATGCTTTCCCTTTCTTCTTCATTTCCGCCATTTATCACATAGCTGGCGAATCTGGCTTTCAAATTTTGCCATTTCCTTATTGGCCATGCCACGGCATTGCTCTGCAACCGTTACCAGCTGGCGGGCTGCTGCAACCAACCTGTCAAATGCCTGATTCTTGCGTTCCCGCTCGGGCGTCTGCCCTTTCCGGGCTGGAATACCGGTTGTGCGCACCACCGCCGCTCCCGTACATAAATCATAACAGGTGCCGCTGTACGGCGCTTCCGCCGCATAACCCTGCCGGCGCAGTTCACCGGCAAAGGCATCGCAAACCGAAGCCTCTCCATGATTGACAAATACCAAAGCAGGTTTCTGCCGAAACCCCTCCAGCCAGTGTAGCAACCCCTGTTTGTCGGCATGCCCGCTTGTATCGCTTAATGCGGCCACCTGTGCACGCACTGCGATTTCTTCGCCAAACAGCCGCACCGTCGAAGCACCGTCTCTCAGCGACCGCCCTAAAGTTCCGGCCGACTGATACCCCGCAAAGAGAATCAGGCTTTCTTCCCGCCACAAATTATGCTTGAGATGATGGCGTATCCGCCCCGCTTCACACATGCCGCTGGCAGAAATAATCACTTTAGGCTGATTATCAAAGTTAATGGCTTTGGACTGCTCTGCCGTCTGCGCAATGCGCAAATTGGAAAACAGAATCGGGTTGATCCCCTGGGCAATCAGTTCCCGCGTCTGGTCGTTAAAAACATCGGGATCGCACTGCAGTAAAATTTCCGTGGCCTCCCCTGCCAAAGGGCTATCCATATAGACCGGAAAATCTCCGTGGCCCTGAACCCGTCTTTCCTGCTTGATCTGTCTTAGAAAATACAGCAGTTCCTGGGCACGCCCCACCGCAAAAGCAGGAATTACCACATTGCCGCCGCGATCAAATGTCTGCTGAATATATTCCGCCAGAGCCGAAACGTAATCCTGCCCCTGGCTTTCATGCAGGCGGTCCCCATATGTCGATTCGATGACTACATAATCCGCCTGCTCTATCCGTGCCGGATTGCGCAGGAATGGCCGGCCAATATTTCCCAGATCTCCGCTGAAAACGATTTTCTTATGCGTGCCCTGTTCCTCTAACCAAAATTCGATGGAAGAAGCTCCCAACAAATGTCCTGCATTGTTGAAGCGAATTTCAACCCCTTCGCAGATGGAAAACTTCCGATCATAGGGGCAGGGCCGCATGCACTGCAGCAATCCCAGCGCATCCTGCGTTGTGTAAATCGGTTCATAAGCCGCGCTTCCCGAGCGCTTTGCCTTGCGGTTGCGCCATTCCGCTTCAAATTCCTGAATGCCCGCACTGTCCTTAAGCATAATATCGCAAAGAGCCGCCGTAGCTTCCGAGGCAAATACCTCTCCACGGAATCCATTTTTATAAAGCAACGGCAAATTGCCGGAATGATCAATATGAGCATGGGTCAAGCATACAAAATCGATTTTACCCGGATCAACCGGCAACTCCTGATTCTGGAAAATATCCGCCCCCTGCTCCATACCACAGTCGACCAATATATTGCGACCGCCAACCTCCAATAAAGTGCAGCTGCCTGTTACCTCATGCGCCGCACCCAAAAACGTAAGCTTCATGCCAATATCCTTTCCTGTCTGAAATTGCGAGCCGCCCCGCCTATTGATAGGGTATCCGATTTGATTCGTGATTGCAACACGGTTCACTTTAGCATATGCAATTTTTTCCTGGATTACCCTTTTTTATAATTCATCCTGCCCGGGCGACGAGCGCCCGCAGGAAATATCCAGATTGCCATTGCGGCATCGTATTTCATCCAGCATCTGTTTTTCCTGTGCCGGATCTTTCAGCGTCACCTGATATTTTAATTTATACAGGCTGCCCAAATTGGTTGTGCGCACCCGAATCAGCTCATACCGGCTGGTATAGCGCTGAAAAATGTCGTCAAATAATCCTGTATAATCCAAATTTTCCGGAATGACCACGCTCAATTCCCGTACCGTTCGCTTGGTTTTGCCAAACCGGAAGAAGGTCAGCAACATCTGCACCGCACAAATTGCCAAAGTGAAGAGTGCCACCGTCCCCAAATATCCCATTCCGGTGGCCAGACCAACTGTCATAGCCAGGAAAATACTGCCGATTTCCCGCGCCGTGCCCGCCACTGAACGAAAACGCACCAGGCCGAATGTACCGGCCACGGCCAAACCAGGCGACCCGATCATAAGTAAGCACCATTGCCGGCTGCAGCATGCCGTAAAAATGCCGTACCCACTCGACTTCCTGCAAGATTTGCGGCATTTCCCGAAGCTTCAGGTGCCCGCACAGGTATTGCATTGCCGCTTCGTAGGGCATCTCAATCCTTCTTTTATAAACGACATCGTCATATTTCTTTTTTAATTCTATAAAAGCTGTGCTCTCCGAATCCGGCCGTCCATAACAGTGCAGGCGCAGTTTTTCTTTATAAACCGGCTTTTCCAGGGAAGTGCGAATCAGTCGGTAATCGGGCGTATCAAAATAGAGGCTGTAAATCGTTGTCATTCCATATGAATCCGGCTGCATGTGAGGCCACATAGCCTGCTCCAATGCCGTATACTGTGCTTCCTGCAACAGATATTTCTGTTCACTGCGTTCAAATATGCTCTGATACTCCGTCTGCATTATCCGGCCTTTCCTCCTTCGCTGATTATTATAGGCAACACTGCCCAAACAAAGCTGAAAAAGCGAATCATAAAGTGTAAACATACTATGAATCAATTTTAAACGGATTGCGGAGGCTGCACTGCTCCCCTTTGATTTTCGGCAAAAGCCCTTTTGGGCACAGCTCTTCTGCCATTCTCATATTTTCCGGCTTCGGCGCCCAAATCACTTTCATATCAAGAAAGCAGCGCAGGAAATCTTTCCCGTTCCCTCCTTGCGAAACGGCACATTGCCCGGCACGAAAAAGCCCTGCAGGAGTTAACTCCCTGCAGGGTCTTTTCTATCTTTCGCTATTTTTTCATCTTGTTACTTTGTTTTGCAGTTTCCTTTGCGTCTGCTATATACGACCATACCTATCACACCTGCAGCCGATACAGCCAGCAGGGCAAACCACAAAGCAAGGTTGCTGCTGTCGCCCGTATTGGGAATCTCAGTCGGTTCCTCATCCTCCGGCAAGGTTGTATTTTGGGTATAGGTGTTGGTAAAGGTCATCTCGTCCACCGGACCGGCGTCCAGATCGAGATTAAATAAGCCATTATCCATGACATAGGTGGGATAGATGAGCAGAGAATATTCCGGCTCACTTACGGAGCGCGCCGCGACCTCCGGCATATACAGGCGCACGCCCCAGACCGTATCGTCGTAGGTCCATCCCTCTTCTTCGCCGTCATACTGCCAGATGAAAGCGCCCTCGTAGATCATATCCTTGAACCAGCTTAAAGGAGCGGTTATGGTCAGGGATCCGTCATAATCCCCCGCACCGTCGGTGTTGACTACTGCTACGAAATACTCGTCTTCATAAGTCAGTTCATTGCCAGAACCATCGATCAGCACCAGCTCAAAATCCGTCTTTCCGGGCGCTGTATTGCCGCCCTGCTCTACCGTCATGGTGAAGGGAGCGGTCACGGTGACGAGCTTTTCAAAGACGGGATAGAGCGTGACGTCCCGATCCTCGGTATAGGCGCTGCCAAGCTCATAGATCGCGCCCTGTCCGTCGACCCAGCCGGTCTGGACGAAGCCGTCCATGGTGAAGGTCTTGCCGCGCAGGGTGAGAGCCTCGCCGTGGGTTTTGAAATCCACGCAACTGGGATCATCGCCGCTGCCGATATATTCCACGATGTACTGCTGCTTCGCGCCGCAGCCGCAGACGCCGTCCACGAAGCGGTGCTCCTTCAAAATCTGGACGCTCTTGGTAACGGTTAGGGACGTTCCGTCCGCCGCCTCTCCGAATACAGCCAGCTCGATGCTGTCTGCGCTACCATATTCCGAGGCCGGCACAACGCCGTGTCCCACACCGTCTTCGTCGATCGTCAGCTCAGTGTATCCGCTAGCGTCGTCGTTTTCATACCTGAACGGCTCGTTAAGGGTCACGCCGGCCGGCGGTGTGACGGTGAATTCGTAGTCCTGCTGCGCGCAGACCACATCCGGGCCGTTGATCGTGATGACGGGGGTAG
>CAMEMG010000066.1:0-8795 GCA_945927325.1 uncultured Clostridia bacterium
TAAGCTGTTGGCGCAGCAAACAAATGTGTTCTCGTGTGGAATATGCTAAACATATTCATACCAACTTGAATATTTTAGCATAATTCTGCCTTTTTGTCAATTGGCACAGCTCAGTTTGCTGTGCTATGCACCGAAATAATGACCGCATTTTAGCGGAGAAAGCAGGTATTATGTTAAAAACAAATGTTAGAAAATACGACAACTTTAAACTGTATTACTGGCACGGAGCAACATTAGTGGGCAAATACAGACTACCACAACTTGCTTCTACACAGGCAATTCCTTCAAAAGTAATATGTTTCAATGAGCGTAAGAGCATTACTAAGCCGGAGGAATATTGGGTTGACTTCTTTATCGATGACGCTTTGTTTGAGAATTTTTGGAATCATCCTGAAATGAGCTTTGATAATCTCAAGCGTTTTGCAGGAATTATTACCACTGATTACTCCATGTTGCCAGAAATGCTGCCAGCACAGAGCCTTTGGAATTGCACCCGCAATCGAGTTATGGCATATTATCTCCAACAGCAGGGATTTAATATTATCCCCGTTGCATCTTGGTGTGTTGAGAGTGATTTTGAATGGTGCTTTGATGGTTTGCCGGAAAACAGTTCTATCGCCATTACCACCAATGGATGTATGTCAAGTCCATATGGCAAGCGTATGCTGCTGCGTGGTGTTGAAGAGTTGCAAAAACAAAAATCACCGACCAATCTGATTGTGTGCGGCAGGCACGTTGATGAATTGGATATTTATGATAATGTTCATTATTATCCGTCCTTTTCGCAAAGATGGAAGGAGCGTGCTGTGTAATGGGTAGCAGGGGTTCTTTTCTTGAAAACGGTGGTTTTAGCACACCCGCAAGATGGCATACTGCTGATTATATTGATGGGATTAAGGTTTTAGCACCTAAAGACCCAAAGGCAAGTATTAGCTTACCGGAGCGTTCCAATACTCCGGGAACAGCTTATGTTTCGTATCGGAAAGACGGAACTTTTGACCAGTACATTGTGTTCGATGCAAATAGAATGCCTGTTTACCGTATTGATTATGGAATGCACAGAGGCAAGAAAACTTTGCACATCCATTACTACAAAAATGGAAATGCACTACCAAATCCGCCAGACTTGAAAAAAGGCGACCCATTATATGAAAAACACAAACGATTATTTAAGGGGGTTAAATGATGCAAGGAATTACAATGAATGAATTATATGAGTTAATCTCTCACTGTCATGATGCAGAATTTGAGTATGGTGGAACCACTTACGTGTTACAGCCAGAGGTTAATGACAACAAGCCTTACCTTGTAATTTGGGATTGCACACCGGACGCAGCAAAATGCATCGCCAAACACGACATTGAGGTTGAGGGTGATATTCCGCAATCCGTTATCGATGCAGTTCTTTCAGAAAAATGTTTTAATGGCAAATCCTTTAAGGAAATAGAGCAAGAAATTACGGTCACTGTGATTTATTAAGCACATAGAAAAAAGACCACACAGCAGACGTTGTAGTAAGTTGTGTGGTCTTTCTGTTGGCACCGCTTGAGGACGTCACTCAAAAATTATAGTTGTTTTCAATAATCCCTATGTGAACGCCCCAAAAGGCAGCTCTTTTTACACTTCTTTTCCTTTCCGAAGTTTGAACAGCACTATACCAATCATGGCAAACAGTTGAAAACAACCGAGTATCGGAAGGCAGTCAGCTTCTCCTGTTTGCGGCACAGAACTGTCCGTGTCAGCTGCTTCTTCCTCTATTTCAAAAGTAAATACCGTTGCCGGCGCAGCCGTTTCCGGGTTCTGTGCTGCCTGCCCGCTCACCGGGCAGCAGAGCAACAGCAGGCAAAGCAGCAGACTGAAAGTACCGCGAAAAACTTTTTTCTCAGTCAAGTTCTGTCAGCTCAATTCCATAAGTCATGCTGCCCGTATAGGTCACGCCTTTCTGAATGGAAGAGGAACCGGTGAGCACCGGGCGAACGGTAAAGCTGACCGTCCCATTTTCGGTAAAGGAAGCCAATTCCACGCCGTTTACCTGGTTTTTACCGCCGGTAGTCTCAATGATGCTGCCATCTTCCATCACAAATTGATAGCGGAGGGATGCATTGGCTCCTGCTTCGGTCTTGCCTTCCAGCAACATCTGGTTGCGATATTTATCCGTTCCTGCAATAGTTACCAAGACTTTCTGGTTATCCAGGTTGGCAACATTTTCTGCGACGATATCTACCTGTGTTCCTTCCTTGGTCAAAGTCACGGCAGAGGGGATTGTGACAGTGTAGGTAGGGTCATTTTTCAATTCAAACGTAAATTCCGTTCCCAGGCCATCGGCAGTATTGCCCTGATCTACACTTGCTGCCAGCGCAGGCGTAAGCGACATTGCCATGCAGGCAACCACTGCCATGATTGCAGCAATCCATTGTTTCTTTTTCATTCTTTTTTCCTCCAAAATTGATTATCATCAGGCACTCATGGTGCCGGATTGGCATTACAGGACAATTAATTCCGTCTTAACGACAGCGTTGTTCAACAAGGTTTGCGTCTGCATATCATAAGGTTTGACTTTGATATATAAGGTATAAGTACCGGCGCTCAGCACTCTGCTCAAAGAAAGCTGTGTGATTGCCTTACCGGGCTCTACATAGCCGGAAGCATAAATCGGTTCTTCCTCTCCCTCCAGATTTAATTCAAATATAAAATAGCAGTCGTTTTCTTTGGGGTTATACAGTGTCAACTGCACTTCCGTACTATTCTGTGGAAAATAAATCACCCCATAGCCGGGAATCCGAATTCCTTCTCCTGCAGAGGCACGCACTGCCGAATCATTCCATTCTTCCGCATTGGCATCCGCCTGTAAAGATATCCCTTTCCCTTCCCCCTGCCGATGCATCGTACTATATAAGGCGATCAGCAATACGCCTATCAGCAGCAGTGCCATAACCGATACCACTGTTTTTGTCCAACGATTCCAGTTCATATATTTCACTCCTTCTTTTCTGCATTCTCAGTATAGCCATGCTTTGTAAACCTCCGCGCCGTCTTTCTTTAAAATCTCCGTAAAAAAATGCAATAAAAAAAGCGGAAAAGATTCCGCTTTTTTTCCCTATTGAAAACTTACTGTTTCGTCAATGAACCCAGCTTCATAAAATGGCTGTTATAATAGAAAGAGCTTTTTGAAATTTCGCTATCCATATACGCATATCCATATTGTTCCGTTAATGTGGGTTCCCCTGAAAACAGGTTCACGCCCAATCCCAGGCGTTCTCCCTCTATCTCACAACCCAGAGAAGCCAGAACGGTGGGGAACATATCAAAAGAAAGGAATTCCCGGTTCTTAGCGTAGTCTGTCTGCACTGCCGAGTTGATAAAGCAGTTATATACGCGCCGTGTATAATGATCGGTATCCACATTACACTGAATATAATTCCAATCCATGCTGGGATGATCCCCGGTAATCACAATGGTCGTGTTCTCATAAAAATCTTGTTCCTGCAGCCAGGTAATGAATTCCGCCAGTTGCCTGCTGGCGCAGGCATAGACGTTCTCATACTGCTCTGCATGTTCTTTGCCGCACAGCGAGCAAACGTAACCACCGACATGATGTGTATCCACCGTCAGCATGGTAAAAGCAAACGGCTGTTCCCCTTTCGCCATCTGAGTGATTTCTTCCTTCGCATATTCATAGAGATACAGATCTTCCATGCCCCACCAGACCCAGTAATCCTCATCGATCAAGCCTGCTTCCCGAGCCGTAAAAATATCATAGATTGTCTCTACACCATGGTTCTCAAAATACCGCTTGCGTCCACCGAAGTCACTGTTAGAGCCTACCATCAAGGCCTGTGCATAACCTTCCGCATGCAAAAGATCGTTAAGCGTCGTGGCACCGGAAAGAATCGTCGTGCCTTCTCCAAATCCATTTTTATCCACACCGGCAGGAAGGCGCAGCGGCAAGCCCGAAGTCTGTGCAGTCATGGCCGCAATCGTCCAGGTTGCCCCCGTAACTGTGCAGTTCCCGCCCACACCCTGTGTCTGTGAGAAATTTATATTTTCTTCTGATGCCGCCAGAGCATATAACTCCGGAATTACATTTTCCTGTAACCCGCCGCCTTCTTCTTCCGAAAAGAAGGTGCACTCCATGGATTCCAAAAAAATATAGATCAAGTTGCGCTTTTCTTCCGGGAAAACAATGTTTACGCTTTCCGGCGCAACATATTCCACCTCGTAAAGCTCTGTCTGCTGCTGAAGATCGCGAAAATACTGCGGCAATTGCACGCGTCTGGCCGCATTCCAAACGCAGCAGCCGCACATGAGCAACGACAGCAGCGCAGCCATCGGACGGCGCAGAGGGTATAAGTTGAACGTCACTTTTTGAAATGCCTTTAGGCGAATCTGCACCTTCAACCGGTAAAGCAGCACAAAGCCTACCACCGCCGTGCATATCAATGCGGGCAGCAGAGAATTCAGCAGATAGTTGCCGATCAGATCCGATTGTACACCGTTGAGCCCGGAAAACAAAGTAAACAGCACAGAATCAAAGCCTGTCTGTCCATACACCTCGATATACCATTTTGCGGCAAAAAACGCAACAAAACCAATCAAAATAACTCCGATCAGCAATATGCCGGTCAGGAGAGACCGCTTACTTTTTCGCTTCATCCGGAATCTCCTCTACAGTAACACTGACGTTATGGGAAAACACCACTTCCAAAAATGCAATACATACTGCCGACGGCAAAGCAATGATCAGATAATTCAGCATAGTGCTGGGTGTCATATCCCACCCTGAAGTCAACGGCAGAAAAGCCGTCCCCAAAAGGAAACGCTTGACCGCTATACAAACCAGGTTAATTGCCAGCGTATTGACTGCGAACAGACAGAAAAAATTATGGGCATCCAGACGTTTTTTGGAAATGCGTTCAAAAATGAACACAGCAAAAACGGATGGGAAAAATAATGCAATGAAAGTCAGCATTTTTTACAATACTCCTACCTATCTTTACCCATCCTATTAGTTACAGTATAGTACAAAATCCGTCAAATTTCAACTTTTTTATGCGTTCGTGCTGCCAAAGCCGCCTGTTCGCAGGCCGCCGGCTTCATCATCCACTGTAATACCATAAGGCAAAAACAGCCCCTGCATAAATGCCTGCCCGGCTTTCAGCTCTACCGTTTTGCCGCTTCTGCCATCGTTGATCAGTCGCGCCATGATATGCCCTTCGTTATCCGCATTATAATAATCGCTGTCGATAATACCTACCGTATTATTGAGCTGAAGGCGGAATTTGAATCCCAGGCCGCTCCGGGGGCAGCATACCAGCACCCATCCATCCTGCATCTGCGCCCGAATTCCGGTGGGGATGGTGATTTCCTGGCCGGGTTCCAGCTTGAAATCCACCGGCGTACAAAAATCATATCCGGCCGAACCAGCCGTAGCCCGCAGCGGCAGACGGATTTTTGCATAATCGGCTTCCAATCCCTGCTTTTGCATATCAGATAAGAACTGTTTCTCACTTACTTTTTCAAATTTTGCAATTCTCTGCATGATATACCTCGAGTTTTTTTCTATCATAGCATTTTTTTATAAAAAATTGAATATAGTATTAATAATTTATGTGAATTCCGGAAATGCTATTGACGAATTTGTCTACTTAAAGTTATAATAACAAAAAGAAGTGGCTTTGCCACAAAATAGGAGGGTATTTCTATGAAACTCATCATTGCCATTGTTCAGGATGAAGATGCTTCCAACCTCATCTCTTCTCTGATGAACGAGCATTTCAGCGTTACGAAATTGGCTTCTACAGGTGGTTTCCTGCGCTCCGGCAATACAACTTTGTTACTTGGTGTAGATGATGATAAGCTGGATCCCGCGCTTGCAATCATCAAAAAGGTTTGCATCAGCCGCAAACAGATTGAAGTGTTCCCTTCTCCCGCTATGGGTGCCATGGGTATGTATACCCCATATCCTGTAGAAGTAACTGTCGGCGGTGCGACTGTATTTGTCATGGATGTGGCGCAGTTCCACAAATATTGATGGATGAATCATAAAAAACAGAGCGTTTTCGCTCTGTTTTTTCTTTTGGCCGTAAAAGATATGCTATAATGAAATTATCTTTATCAGGAGGTAATGCCATGCACCATATTCTCATTACTTTTTCCACTATGCCTGAGCAGTTTTCTCTCCTGCAGCAGGCGGCTCCGGGCAGTGAAATCAGATACATCCCCTCCAAACAAGTAGCGCGGGAGGATGTTCTTTGGGCTGATATCATTCTGGGCAATCCTCCCCTCACTTATCTGCATGAGAACCCCAATCTGGGCTTGTTAGCATTGAGCAGAGCCGGAAGCGCCGATTGTTGTGAGCCGGGAATTTTACCTGAGCACACCATACTTACCAATGCCACCGGTGCCTACGGCATCATTATCAGCGAATGGATGATCGGCATGTTGCTCAGCATTTACAATCACTTTGCCGTTTATCGTGCGCAGCAGGAAAAACATTGTTGGAAAAAGCAAACTTTGGGCCGGCATTCCATTTACGGTTCCAAAATTCTCATCGTTGGCGCAGGCAATATTGGCAGTGAGTTTGCCCGCCGTGCCAAAGCCATGGGGGCTTATACCATCGGCGTGCGCCGTTCCAACCCACAGCCGGATAGTTGCTTTGATGAGATGCATCTCATTTCTGATTTGGACACCCTGCTGCCTGAGGCAGATGTCGTGGCACTGAGCGTCCCTGGTACCAGCGAAACGGCGCATCTCATGTCAGATGCACGCCTTTCTCTGATGAAACAGGGAGCAGTTCTGCTCAACGTCGGTCGTGGCTCTGCAGTGGATAGCGATGCCCTTTGCCGGCACCTGAGTTCCGGGCATTTGTTGGCTGCCGGGCTGGACGTGACCGAACCGGAACCGTTGCCCCCAGAGCATCCCCTTTGGGCGCAACCCAACGCCTATATTACCCCGCATATCTCAGGCGGCATGGATTCCCCCATTTCCTGCCAAGCAATTTTCGAAATCTGTCTCAACAACCTGCGTGCCTATCTGGGAGAAGGTGAATATCGCAATATTGTCGACCGGCAAACCGGCTATCGCAGGTTGTAAATACCAACAAATGAAAAAAACGATATGAAAATCATATCGTTTTTTTCATTTGCTTTCACATTGATTGCAGCATCCTTGCGGCATTAGATGAAGATATAAAATGCCAGTACGGAAATCAACAACAGCAATATGCCGCCTGTACCAATCGACAATTTTCGCTGCAACAAAGGGCTCAGTATTTCCGGCCGCTGCCCGCGCTGATTTCGAAGAATTCGCAGAAACCCAGCTGACGCCCACAAGAGCACTGCTGCCCCTACCACCATACCGCTTATCAATACCCACTTCAAAATTCTTATAATATCCTTTTCATGCTTGCAATATCGCTGCCTCATATTTTAAAAGATTTCCCTCTGCCATTCGCCTTCCTGATACTGCCAGTACTCTTCTACCGCTTCTTCTCCGAAAAAAAGCGGAATCGTTTCAGCAAAATTACCTGCCAGAGAATAGTCCCGCAATTTCTCACTCTCCACCCAAAATACTTCCCCTTCTTCCGAGGCTTTCAGCGTTCCGCCGCAGGCAAGTGCTCGGTACAGAAAGACCATATAGCGTATTCCTTCACGGGTAGGAAACTGCCGAACTCCGCACAGTTTCGGCTTCTCGATGTGAAGCCCGGTTTCTTCCCATACTTCGCGCACCACAGAAGCGGCAAAAGCTTCTCCCGGCAGGATATGTCCACCCGGGAAGGCAATTCCCGGCCAGGAAGGATCTCGCCGATTCTCTACCAGAACCTTGCCTTTCCCATCCTCCACCATGCACATATTGGTTAGAATCACCCGTTCACTCCGCTCCATTTTTATGCCGCCTCATTTAAAAGTTTGTGGTCCGGATACCGGAGAATCTTCATTTCAATCGATAAAACGGATCACTGACCGCCGATCCGGGGCAGAGACTTCCTTCTGTGCACCGTATCCCAGCGCACAGGCCGCCCAGACAATTTGCTGCTGCGGAATCCCATAAGCCTCCAGTGCAGAGCGCACTGCCGGCCGATCGCACAAATCTTTAAACTGGTTGATCCACACTGAGCCGATTCCCTGCGCATGCGCCTGTAAAAACATATTTTCCATAGCGCAGGCCACATCCGCTACCGGATTGGTCCCCTCCCGCTCGTTGGAAACAAGAATCAATGCTGCCGGTTTGTAAAAATCATATGCTGCATTTCCCATTTCTTTTCCCAAAATACCGGCTAACCGTTCAATCTCCTCCTGACGGGAAATGACCGTAAACTGAAAAGTTTGCCGGTTCATTGCCGTCGGCGCCCAGGCACCTGCCTGCACAATTGTTTCCAAATCCGCTTTGGCAATTGGCTGCTGCGTAAAAGCGCGAATGCTGCGCCGTGTACTGATATTATCAAAAATGCTGTTCTTATTCATATCATTTCTCCCTTCAAATTTCTATTTTCTACTGATTTCCCAGCCTTGCCGGCATTGGTCCCCGATAAACCGAATACTGCTCCGCATCATCAAAATGCCACCATTCATGTGGATTGGGTAAAAATCCCTGTGCCACCATGAGTTGCTGCAGCAACATCGCATTCTCTCTGGCCTTGGCACTGATCCCCATATAATTCCGGGAAGCCTGCGGTGTAAAACTGTCAAAACCCGTAGGCATTTCCAGCTCCCGACCATCGGCATCCACCAAAGTCAGATCTATCGCGTTTCCCCGGCTGTGGTTGGAATATCCATGATGCGGATCCGCTACAAACC
>CAMEMG010000067.1:0-8367 GCA_945927325.1 uncultured Clostridia bacterium
TTTCTTTAAGTATGCTTCCTAATACAATTCTTCTCATTTTATCCCTTTTTGAATTCATACCAAACGAGTCCGTTTTCTGTATCAGATGCCTTAAAATTGCATTTTTCTAATACTCTTATAGACGCATCTTTATCCTCACCGTTAGGCAGGGCCCAAATTGTATCTTGTCCCGTATTATTAAATAGCCACTCGCAAAGCGATTGCAGAGCCTCAGTCATATAGCCTTGATTTCGTAAAGTTACGCTATCAACTCCATAGGATACTTCAAAACGGCCTCTAGTGAATATAATCCCTATATGGCAAACCAACATCGATTGTGATTCTTTGCTATAAAACGCAAAGCCGTGTTCTCTTCCTGTCGCCGGCCTAATGTTAAGTATATCTATAGGGTTCTCTTGTGGAAGTTCAACCAGTTGGCCATATTCTACACACAAATCAGATTTGCAAATAAGCCTTTCCGTTTCAAAGCAAATCATCCCAGCATCTCCTTTAAAGACTTCAATCCTTCCTGAATTTTGGCTTCCAGTGCATCGATCTGGTCGAGGATTTCGCTGGTGGGGGCGTACTCCACGGGCTTGTACTCCACCTTTTTGTACTTGTTGATGGAGAGGTCATAGCCGTTCTGTACAATCTCATCCTTGGGGACAAAGAAAGACTGCTCGGTGCGCTCTCTGCCCTCTTCAGCGGCAAGGTTATGGAAACGGGCAATAATATCAGGAATATCGTTATCGGCAATGGGACTGCGCTTATCGTCTAAGGAGAAGCCGTCGGCCTTCATATCATAGAACCAGACCTTGTCCGTACCGCCGGCACCGGTCTTGGTGAAGATCAGAATAGCGGTGGAAACACCGGCATAGGGTTTGAACACGCCACTGGGCATAGAGATCACAGCCTCCAGGCGGTTACCCTCCACCAGCTCCTGGCGAATGGCCTTGTGTGCCTTGGAGGAACCGAAGAGAACGCCATCGGGAACGATGGAAGCGCAGCGGCCGCCGATCTTCAGCGCCTTCAGGAACAGCGCCATAAACAGCAGCTCCGTCTTCTTGGTAGCTGCCAGAGTCAGCAGATCCTTGGAGATGGTTTCCTTATCCAGGCTGCCGGTAAAAGGCGGATTGGCAAGGATCAAGGAGTATTCCTCTCTATGGGTATTGTCCTCAGACAGTGAGTCCATCCACGTGATATTAGGAGCTTCCACGCCATGGAGCATCATATTCATGGCGCCGATGCGCAGCATGGTCTGATCGGTATCGAAGCCGGTGAACATAGTGGTAGTATAGTGCTTCTTGTTCTCAGTGCGCATCAACTCGCTCTTATAATGCTCGGTGATATACTGGGCAGCGGTGGTGATAAAGCCGGCAGAACCCATAGCGGGGTCGCAGATGGTATCGTCCAAAGTGGGCTGCATCAGTTCCACCATCATCTTGATGATATGACGAGGGGTGCGGAATTGGCCGTTGGTACCAGATTGGGCGATCTGAGAAAGCAGGTACTCATACACATCGCCCATGATATCCTTGTTGTTCAGATCCAGGCTGTCCAGCGCGTCAACCACACGCACCAGCACGCGGGCGGTAGGAACCAGAAACAGCGCGTCCTTCATATACTTAGCAAAGGCAGTATCTTTGCCGCTATTCAGCTCGTTTTTGATAAAAGGAAAAACCTTTTCGTTCATATTACGGAACATGGTTTCTGCCTCGTAATGACGGAAATTATGCCACCGGCAATTCTGATGCTCCGCATCAAACACGGGATCTACCACAGGCATATCGAAGGCAGCCGCATTGGCTTCTTTGCGCAGTTCATTATCATCCAAAATTTTGATGAACATTAGGTATGTAATCTGCTCGATAACCGTCAGAGGGTTGGTCATACCGGAAGACCAGAAAATATCCCAAATGCCGTCGATTTTATTTTTCAGTTCGCCTGTGATCATGATTTATTTCTCCTTCTATAATACTTTTTCTTATAGCATTATATTATAATATGTGTCTTATAAAACGGACTCAATTCCCTTGCAGGACTTCCATCATATCGTCTACGGTACATTCCAGTGCACCACAGATTTTTGCCAGCACTTCTGTTGTAACATGGCCGTTCTTGCCCATTTTGGTAAGGGAAGACGGACTAATACCTGCTTTTGCGCAAAGCTCTTTTTTCTTCATATCCTTGTCGATCAGCAGTTTCCATAGCTTTTTATAACTGGCAGCCATACGGATTCTCCTTCCAAACAAAAATGCTCCGCCGATAGGCAGAGCAAATAAAATACAATCTACTCACTGCCCAACAACGCAGACAGCGTTGTTTTATATTATAACACACAAAAGTTCAAATTGCACAAAAATGACGATATCGCAACCTTTATGACGAAAACGAGAAATGACGGCACACTGATGCTGAAGCCAAATCTCGCAGACAAGGTCCGCGGTTATTTTTTGACCTTGAAGATGGTCGCAATATCATCACGCCCATCTTCATTTGGAAGCAGGGTAAAGGCATGCAAAACATCCCCCACTGGGACGGTTTTGAAGCTAACCTATGTAAGAAACAGTACCGGCTACGTCCACCTTGAAAATGCCGTGCCGGTGTAAACGGCATCAGTGGCATTTTCTTAGCAAGCATCGCGATTGGATATCCCTTGGGGTAACCCCAAACCCTTATGAACTGAAAGGAGTCAATTATGAGAACAAGAGACAAGCAGATCATCCTCCGGCTGACGGAGAAAGAATATGACGAGTTAAAGGCCAATGTTGCCAAAACGAACCTATCCATGCAAGCCTATTTGCGCACGATCATCGCCGGCATTCAACCGAAAGAACGAGTACCGATGAACCTATTTGAAAAGTTCTACGAGGACAATGTCAACGGCAAAGTAACCGATGAGTGGTTTATGCAGTTATCTCATAAATATGAGGTGGAAAGAATGAATCTCAAGCAAAAGATACAGGACCTGCAGATAAGGCTCCACGATATGGATCACCACAACAAAGGACAGGAGCGGTTTATTGCGATCATTCGCAAACTGATGGAATTGCAGACCTTAACTCCTGCGATTCTGAGAGGGCTGATTGACCGTATCGAGGTATACGAGACTGAAGAAAGCGGGAAAAACCGCACACAAAGAGTCGTGATATTCTACAGGTTCATAGGATATCTCGAACTTCCCGAAGGAGAGATTAACCCCAACTACAAAGCCGATCTCCGACGAGGAGTAGCGGTAGAATACGTCCCAAAGCTGCCTGCATAAAAAAAGAGTAGTCACAACGAATCCGTTATGACTACTCGAAATGGTTGCGGGGGTGGGATTTGAACCACACGACCTCCGGGTTATGAGCCCGACGAGCTACCGGACTGCTCTACCCCGCGACGAAATTACGCGTTCCGCAAGAACGTATGATTATTATATCCAATCCCCTTGGAAATGTCAACCCCTTTTTTATTTTTCTTTATTTTTCCATTTGTTCAAGCTGCCAGTGCAAAAAACCTTCCAGATTATCCGCTTCGCTGACCGTTACCTGCCCGATCTGAAAAGAATCCATAAAAGCGCGCAAAATCGCGATACCATAAAGAATGACCTCTGCCCGCCGCTCCTCCATGCAATAGGCCTGCGCCCGCTCTGCCGGAGTCAGTGGCGCCAGACAATCCCACAGCGCATCCAGCTGTGCGCGCCGCAATATATAGCCCTCCACTGCTGCCGGATCATACGTTTTGAGCCCCAATGCAACTGCGGCCAGCGTAGTCGGCGCACCGCCGATGGCAATGGTTCGCTCTGCCGGCGGCAAAGCGCATTCCGAAAAAGCCCTGCGTGCCCAGTTTTCCGCTTCTGCATCCTGCTCGGCAAACAAACCCCGTGCCCGCACGCAACCGATATTCAAGCTGCGGGCAAACTGCACCTGTCCGTCCCGGCAGACAACCAGCTCCGTGCTGCCACCACCGATATCAATCAGGCCGCCATCCTGCCCTTGCAAAGCACCTGCCGCGCCGATCAAGGCTTCCTGCTCGCCGCTCAACACCTGAATGGTCAGCCCGGTACGCTGTTTTACCATTTCCAGAAAGCATTCGCGATTTCCGGCATCGCGCACAGCGCTGGTCGCGAAGGCCCATACCGGCGCAGCCGCATCAATGCTCTGTGCCTTTTCCCACAGCTGCGCGATTGCCTCTGCGCCACGCTGCATAGCCGCTTCGCTCAAGTCGGCACTGCCCGGCGCTTTTTCGCCCAATCTGGCAAGCACCAGCCATTTTTTCACACACCGCACAGTTTTCTCATCTGTCTCCGCCTGCATCAGCCGAATGGAATTACTGCCCACATCTATTACAAATACCGTTTTTGTCATCTATTGTTTTTCTGCCTTTCTTCGCCCATAAAAAAGCCGCCGAAGTTATCTGCATCTGCATGCTCACTCAGCGGCATTTTTCTTTTTAAAGACTATTTCGTTTTCCTTTACCCAGCCAAACTTTTCCCGGGCAGCCTGCTCGATATACTCATCTGTTCCCACATATTCCTGCTGCTGTTCCAGCTCTGCCACCTGCTGTTCCAGTGCGGCCTGCTGCTCCAGCAATTCCGCCTGCACTTTTTTCTGCGAAACAATCGTAAGCAGTTTTAAGCCGACAGTGATTGCTGTATATACAGCAATTACGCAAAGCCCCACTCTCAACCAGTTGACCGACTTGATTGCCTGCACCCATTTTGCAGGAGCGCGATAGCCGTTTTCTTCAATGCGGACACGCTGCTGCCTTTCGCGCGCTTGCCTTGTTTGCCTTGCGGGCGCCTGCACCGGGCGGCGTCTTGCACTGTTATTTGATTGTTCCATAGACAAAACCCCTTTCCCTGCGCATTCTTCTTATTTTTATTGTAGGGTTTTGCAAGTATCTTGTCAACCGAAAGCATCACTTTTTATGCAGGAATTTTGCACCAAATTTGTAAATTTTTCGGAATATTTCCTCCAGCAGTGCATGAATCCCAAAGCGATACAGCAATGCACCCAGCAACATGCCCAAAAGATAAAATCCCCGCAACCGCAAATTTAGCAGCGCGTAAAAAACCCAGGCGCAAAAGCAGGCAAACCCCAGGCAAAACAAAAGTTCCACCAGCATACGCCCCACTCTGCCCAGATGCAATAGACTGCCCAAACGGCGCAGCAGGCAATAGACCAGCATACCGCCCATGCCCAGGTAAACGCACAGCAGTGCAACATAGGGTTGATTCAGCGTCCCCTGCATGGTTTTAGCGGAATAGCTTGCCTAAAAAGCCGCTCTTTTCTGCCCGCAGTTCTGCATGATCCGAATAGTCAACCGCCTGGATCGTTCCATCAATTACCAATTGCCCGGCATCGAGCTCCAACCGCGCAATATGCAGATCTTCACCCAATACTGTGATCATCCCCATGGAAGTGAGAAAAATCACTTCATTTTCGTTAAAGCTGTCCACATCCTCCACGCCGCTTACCGTGACACGCTGCCTGCCATCAATCAGTACTTTGTGCTCTTTTGAATCAATTCTGCGCAAGCCCTCATAATTTTCCATAAATACCGCTCTCCTTTGCATCTGCTCTTGTCGTTACATATATATGGCCTGTTTTCTTTCTTTATGCCTGTGCATTGACAATTCCCGGCCTGAAACCTACAATTAAAATAAGAACAAAGGGGCCGGCCTTGAGACCGGGCGGATGATTTCTATACCCGCCAAGCACCCCATACCTCTGAGAGAAAAGGAGATTTTCTTATGAACGTTCAACGCCTGTGTCGCAGCTTCTTTTGCCTGCTGCTTGGCGCATTGCTTTGCCTTTGTGCCTGCCAGAAAACAGGGCAGCCGGATGCTTCTCAAAGCTCTGAGCCGCAGAGTTCCATGATCGAAAGTTCTCTGCCGTTGCCCACCGAGCCGGAACCGGAGCCGGAACCGATCGTCTATCGTTCACTCACTTCCGGGCGCACGTATGCGGAACAGCCTGATTTTTATCCCATCATGGTCATGATCGAGAATTCCCGCGATGCCCGGCCGCAAACCGGCCTCATGCAGGCTGATGTCATCTATGAAGCTCCGGTGGAATCGACCATTACCCGCTTTGCCTGCCTCTTCAATGATACGCTGCCCGTCGTTGCCGGGCCGGTGCGCTCGGTGCGCATGTATTATCTGGGCATTCAGCAGGAGTGGGACTGCATTTTCATGCATTACGGCGGCCCTGACCTCAGCGGCAGCGAAGCAACCGTTTACGGCAGCAAATACGATTACGTCCGTGTGCGCCTCAACGGCATCTGGGGAAAATACGATGACTATTTCTGGCGTTCTTCCGACCGCAAGGCACCGCACAACGTCTATACCGACCTGACTTACGTCAAGGAACAGTATCCCGACTACGTCTGCTCCCGCACACAGCACTGGAGCTTTGGGGATACGCCTTCCACTTCTGCGGTTTCCGCAGCCCGGGTGCACATTCCCTTCGTCAGCAGCAAAGAACCCAACGTGGAATTTGTCTATGATGCCGCTTCCAAAACCTATCTGCGCTATGAAAACGGCGAGCCTTTCTACACCTATACGGTAGACGCCTCCGGCAACAGCGAAAAACAGCAGGTGGCGGTCAACAATCTGATCGTACAATATATTTCCATGCGCACGCTGAACGATGCGGATCATCACCGCATCATCCATATGATCGGCAGCGGAGACTGCGAGATTTTTATCCAGGGAAAACAGATCAGCGGCTCCTGGGAACGTACTTCCGCTTCGGACGTCACGCATTATTATGACGCTTATGGCCGGGAAATCACATTCGCAGCAGGCAACACCTGGGTAGCCCTGCAGCCGGACAGCAAGACAATCACTGTCACACCCTGACCGCTTTTATTTCCCGGTCAATCGGCCGGCCCGTTGCGGCCGGCTTTTTGCTTTTTACATTTCTCAAAGGAGTTGATCCGCTTTGCAGCAGACCTTAATCGAACTCGGCAGCAGCCAGGCGCTGTTGCTGGGGCCAAAAGCACAAAAAATATTCCTCTTTCTCCATGGGCAGGGCGGCAATCGGGAAG
This sequence comes from uncultured Clostridia bacterium, assembly GCA_945927325.1. Classification (GTDB taxonomy): domain Bacteria; phylum Bacillota; class Clostridia; order Christensenellales; family Christensenellaceae; genus QANA01. Next base: position 7,018 of record CAMEMG010000067.1, read on the forward strand.
AGGCAATTCCCTTTGCCGAGCGTGCCACCGCTATGGGATGGCAGGTGTTGGCCATTGATTTGCCCGGGCACGGCAGCCGTTTACAGGAAGCCGCCGCTTTTACACCCTGGGATATCTGCCCCGAAGTGCAAGCGCTCTATGCCTATGCGCAGGCGGGCTGGTCTGCCATAGGGCTGCGTGCCAACAGCATCGGCGCCTGGTTCGCCATGCTGGCACTGGCCGATGCCCCATTGGTACAGGCACTGTTCGTTTCCCCCGTTGTAGATATGCCGCGCCTGATATTGCGCATGATGGGCCATGCCGGCGTTTCCCTTTCCCGATTGCAGCAGGAACAGGAAATACAAACCGATTCCGGCCAAACGCTCAGCTGGCCCTACTTTTGCTATGCACAAGCCCATGCCATCCATCGTTGGCAAACACCGACCTGCGTTCTCTACGGAGCCCATGATTCGCTGATCCCTTTTTCCGAGATACAGAAATTCAGCACCCGCTTTGACTGCTGCCTGCATACGGAATCGGAATGCGAGCACTGGTTCCACACGCCGCTGCAGCTGCAGCAATTAGCCAAATGGGAAACGGAATGTCTGCAAGCGGCGCAAAGCCGAATCGATTTCGGGCAAGAGCTCTTTTAATTTTATTCTTTCGGTGATAATATGATGGCTGGAAAGAAACGGAATATGCTCCTTTTCGCTTTTCCATGCCAGCTTGGGGTCGGAGGTGTTTTCCATGTCGCTGCCTTATCAAAAACAATTGGATACGCTGCTTGCACAGCTTCAGACACGCCCTGTCCTGTTGCTGCACAGTTGCTGTGCACCTTGCAGCAGTTATGTGCTGCAATATCTGAGCCGCTATTTTCGCATTCTGCTTTTTTACTACAATCCCAACATTTCTCCCGCAGAGGAATACGAAAAGCGGGTGCAGGAGCAGAAACGCCTGCTGGCAGAGATGGGATTGGCCGAAGAGGTCACATGGATTGAGGGGCCTTACGAACCACAGCGCTTTTTTTCTGCCGTCAAAGGCCTGGAACAGGCGCCGGAAGGCGGTGCGCGTTGTGCAGTCTGTTTCCGCTTGCGGCTGGAGCAAGCCGCCCGCCAGGCAGCACAGCTGGGTGCAGATTACTTCTGCACCACCCTCTCCATCAGCCCGCACAAAAATGCAGCGCTTTTAAATGAGATCGGCGAATCCCTGGCCCGGCAATACGGAGTCTCCTGGCTGCCTTCGGATTTCAAGAAAAAAGGCGGCTACCAGGCTTCCATTGCCTTATCGCGGCAATATTGCCTCTATCGCCAGAATTACTGCGGATGTATTTTTTCCAAACAACAGGCAGAGGAAAAAGCTTCCCGCTAAGTT
>CAMEMG010000068.1:0-8007 GCA_945927325.1 uncultured Clostridia bacterium
GTCTCCGATAGTGGCTGCGCGGTTTGACTGCTACCTATTCCTGTCCCTGCACCCCTGCCTTTCCGGAAAGCCGCGGCTCGTGTTTGCTTTCGGCTATAATCCAAGCGCTTTCCCTCTGCCTTTTTCCCCTGCTGCAGCGGTAATCCCGCTTATTATAAGCCAGAATTCCCCGATTGGCTGCCACATTTTCTTCAAAACAGACGGTAGCCTCTTTTTCAGAAAAATAACGATAGCTCTGTTCATCTGCCCGGCAGTAAACGGGATTACTCAAAATGGAGCGCAGCGCTGCGGTTGAAAACGCAATACCCGTTCTCGAATATTTTCCCTTTTGCCGCAATCGTTCTGCGGTTTCCGATAAATTACCGCATTGCATAAATATACGAAAAATCAATCGTGCCGTTTCCCATTCTTCCGGATAGCGCATTAAAAAACAGGCATATTTTCCCCGCTGCTCTCCTGCTTCCAGCCTGTACTTAACAGAACGGTAACCATAGGGTGCCTGCCCGCCTAACCAACGTCCCATCTGCGCCATCAGCTGCATATTATCACGCACCCGTTCTGAAATCGTTTCCCGCTCCAACTGTGCAAAAACACTTGCAATATACAACATCGCTTTGCCGATGGGCGTGGAGGTGTCGAATTTTTCCCGAATACAGATAATTTCCACGCCCAATCGTTCCAACTGTTCCAACAATGCCGTAAAATCGCTCACATTGCGGCTAATGCGATCTAATCGATAACAGATAATGCGCCGGATATTGCCTGCGCGCACTTGCGCCAACATACATTGCAGTTGCGGTCTATCCATCGTTTTTGCGGAAAAACCTTCATCTTCATATATTTCTGCTTCCTGTGCTTCCAGTTGGCCAAAGTGCTCCTGTAGATAAGCCCGGCAGAGTGCCACTTGATTTTCCACCGATTCTCCTGTGTCACTATATACTGATTTTCTGCTATAAATGGCTGTTTTCATGCATGCCTCCCTTTTTCTATCATCATATGCCTCCAGAAGGCAGCATACGCTAAAACAGGAGAATATCATGAAAAAGAGAAAAATTCAGGTGCACAGCCAAGGTTTGTTCAGTCAAAAAACCTTGCATCATCTTGCCCAAGTGCAAGGAGCTTTTCTGTTGCAACAACTTTCCAGGTCACCGTTACCGGAACGGCAATACCGGCAAAAGGCCATTTTATCCGCAATAAAAAAGCGTCTGCCTACAGACAGACGCTGAAAATCGGAAACATACTCAATAAAAGGTTGCCACTTCCGGATCCGGCTTTTGGGCGGGTACAGCCGAGAGTACTTTCAAAACCGGCATTCTACTTCCATCCCGTTTATTAAACTGGATCTCCACAGCTGCGGTAATGGTGATCCAATCGCGCATGTGCAGTTCACCCGCGCCCCTCCATTTGCACAAAAACGGCATATACTCAATATCTTCCACACAGCAGGTCATCACATGACGCCCCAAAAAGAAGGTATTCTTGGGCTGCGAGCGATTAAAAGCCACTATACCTTTAAAGCTCACTTTTTTACCGGAATATTTAGTGAGATCTTCTACAATATCCCGATACCAGACGGCATAATCCTCGTCTTTGATCTCCACCACCGGCGCATTAAGATCAAACGGCAGCGGATCCTGTATCTCATCGTATTCAATTTCCCCATTTTTCTGTTCGTAAATGATATTGGTACGTCGATTGGATGCCCGGACAATCTTATGCAGCTGCATTTGATCCGTATCCGTATCACAACGATTAAAGACAATCAACTCACAGCCCTGTAGTTTATCCACCATCAAGCCTCGCATATTGGTGTTATAATTGACAAACGTCTGCGCATCGGCAAACATCACTTCCTGATAAATCGCCCAATTTTGAGGCAGCCGCTCCAACAGATCCTTTACCATGACCATGCCGTTGTGCTCAATCATAACCCGGTCCAATTCCAGTTCTTGTTCCAAAGCACTCAGCTTGGCCGCATTCAGTTGTTCAACTGCATCAATATATTCAATATGAATATGATCCTGATCCGCAAATTTGGAGACATCATAATCTTCCTCGCCCTCTTCGCAAACCAACAGCAGCGTATTTTCTCCTGCATTAAAGTTTTCATCTTCCAGAGTTTCCTGAATAAAGCGAGTTTTTCCCGATTCCAAAAATCCGGTAAATAAATAAACTGGGATCTCCATGCAACACCTCAGACTATGCCAAACAAATCTTTCAGCTTTTGCTCATGAATCTGTGCGCCAATGATGCACAGGCGGCCAATCACTGCTGCCGCACCGGGCCGAATATTGGTTTCTCCCGGAACATAATCAAAATACAGCCACTGCCCTCCTTCAGAAGCAACTGCTCCTTTGGCTCTCAAAATTGTCCCATATGCTTCTGCATCATCAAGTGCTGCCAACGCTTGTGCCAATTCTGCCTGAGTAAACACTTTTGCTGTTTCAGTGCCCCAGCTGGTAAATACTTCGTCCGCATGATGATGATCGTGATGGTGCTCATGGCCGCACTCGCATGTTTCGTGGTCGTGATGGTGCTCATGGCCGCATTCGCATGCTTCATGATCATGATGATGGTGATGGCCTCCGCAAACGGGGCAACTTTCTTCTTCCACTTCACGGGCAAGCAAAGCCAGTTCCTCTTCCAAAGTGTTGCGATGCTCCATTGCTTCCAGAATCTGCTTTCCATTCAGTTGATCCCAAGGCGTGGAAATAATGGTTGCTGTCGCGTTATGCTCTCGGAGTAAAGCAATGCATTGAGCTACTTTCTCCTCAGAAAGCCCATCTGTACGGCTTAAAATAATGCTATTGGCATGCTCTACCTGATTATTGAAAAATTCGCCGAAATTTTTCATATACATTTTGCATTTTTTTGCATCAACTACCGTTGTAAAACTGTTAAGAGAGATCTCTTCGGAATCAATCCCCTGTACGGCCCGAATGACATCACTCAGCTTTCCGACGCCCGAGGGTTCTACCAAAATGCGATCCGGAGCAAATTGCTCCAGTACCTTTTTCATTGCTTCGCCAAAATCCCCTACCAGGCTGCAGCAGATACAGCCCGAGTTCATTTCGGTCACCTGAATCCCCGCCTCCTGCATAAACATACCATCCACACCGATTTCGCCGAATTCATTTTCTATCAGAACCAGTTTCTCCCCATGGTAGACTTCCTGAATCAGTTTTTTAATCAACGTTGTTTTACCGGCACCAAGAAAGCCGGAAAAAATATCAATCTTTGTCATATCTGCCTCACTTCTCTTGTATCGCTCACCAATGAGTATTTTTTTTCGTCTTTCATTATAATGCGTACCGCCGGTTTGCGCAAGCAAACCGCTTTTTGTTTACCAAAAATCCATTTTTCCCTGCAAAAAATGGTGGAAAACGCCCATTGCACGGAACAAAACTGTTCGTTAGGATTGCGATCAGCCGCTCCCGTGGGCTGTCAATAATGCGGCAGCCAATCACTCCGGCGGCATTGCACCCAAACCCCATGCACATGCCTGCGGTTTTATTGGTTTCCCTATGCAGCCGATACCTGCGCTTTTTTATGTGGATAAAGTTCAGGAGCCTCTTGCCTTCCCTTATGAAACTTTTTATAATAAAATAAATATATACTATATATAAAATGTAATAATTAAAATTCTGCTCTGAGGTGTTCATGTTCCGTAAAAAATGCGTCGCCCTGCTGCTGTTTTTCGTATTGCTGACAGGTTTGTTTAGCGGTTGTGCAGTTTCCAAAGAAATCTCTTCCTCTCCTGTCTATTCTGAAAATTCTGCTGAAATTTCGGTTGTTTCCGAAGTCTCGGTATCCGAATTACCGGAAGAAGGCAGCTATACTTCCAAGGAAGATGTAGCGCTCTATCTTTATCTTTATGGAAAGCTGCCCGGAAATTTTATTACCAAATCGCAGGCACGGGCGCTCGGTTGGGAAGGAGGTTCCTTAGAACCTTATGCACCAGGCTGTTGCATTGGCGGAGATCATTTTGGAAATTATGAAAGCCTTTTGCCTGAGGATCGTTCTTACACCGAATGTGATATTGATACGCTGGGTGCGGATTCCCGTGGTGCAAAGCGAATTGTCTTTTCCGATGACGGCTTGATTTACTATACGGAAGATCATTACGAAAGCTTTGAATTGCTTTATGGAGAGGAATGATTATGACCCACGAACTCTGGTTGGATGGCCGGCTTTTTACTTCCCCATCCCAAATACATGCTTTTCTCGCCCGAATACTGCATTTCCCTGCCGAATACGGGAATAACTGGGATGCCCTTTACGATATGTTGACTTCGTTATCGGCACCTGTATGTATTTACTTTACAGCCTTTAACAATCTGCAACAACAATGGGGCAGGCAGGCTTCCGTTTTCCGCCGCGTACTGCAGGATGCAGCGGCTGCAAATTCTTTTTTGCAGATTCACTTTTTTTCCGTTCATTGAAATATATAAAAAGCAATTATTTTACAAAAACCATTTGACAGTTCCATATGTAAATGCTATCATAGCAAGGATGCAGATTTTTAAGGAGGCAATATGAAATATATCCTTTCGAACGCGCAGATTTTAAAGCAGGGCCGTCTGGTCGATTCTGATGTTCTCATCGATCATGGGAACATTGTTTCTATTTCCAGCAGACTTCCTGAAATGCCCGATTGTATTTCCATTGATTGCAGTGGTTACGTGATTTTTCCCGGTTTGATAGATGTACATGTTCATCTTCGAGAGCCGGGTTTTTTTTATAAAGAAAGCATCGCTACCGGCAGTTTGGCTGCCGCACACGGCGGATATACCGCTGTCTGCCCGATGCCAAATCTCTCGCCGACACCTGATTGCCCCGCGCATCTGGAAGAAGAATTGGCAGCAATTCGTCGGGATGCCTGCATTCACATCCATCCTTACGGCACCATTACCCGCGGTCAACAAGGAGAGGAACTTGCCGATCTGGAAGGAATCGCACAAAACGTTGTTGCTTTCTCGGATGACGGACGCGGGGTGCAATCTCCGGATATGATGCGAAAAGCAATGATGGTTGCCAAAAAGCTGGACAAGATCATCGCTGCCCACTGCGAAGATAATACCCTGCTGCACGGTGGTTATATTCACGATGGTGAATACGCCCGTCTGCATGGCCATAAGGGAATCTGCAGCCAAAGCGAATGGGGGCAGATTGAACGGGATATTCAGCTTGTCCGTGAAACCGGCTGCGCTTATCACGTCTGCCATGTGTCCACCAAAGAAAGCGTCGCCCTGATTCGCAAGGCAAAGGCTGAAGGACTCGATATTACTTGCGAAACGGCACCCCATTACCTATTGCTTACGGACATGGATCTGCAAGAGGACGGCCGCTTCAAAATGAATCCGCCTTTGCGCAGTGAAGCAGACCGACAGGCACTCATCGAAGGGCTCCTCGACGGGACCATCGATATGATTGCTACCGACCATGCACCTCACTCTGCCGAAGAGAAGAGCAAGGGACTTGCCGGAAGCCTTATGGGGGTTGTCGGACTGGAAACCGCTTTCGCCAAGCTTTATACCGCTTTGGTAAAACCGGGCATTTTGACACTGGAGAAATTGCTCCAGCTTATGCATGATAATCCTTCACGCCGCTTTCACATCGGCACACCTTTGGAAGAAGGTCAGCCGGCCGATCTTACGGCATTTAATCTTAATCAATCCTACAAAATCGACCCTGCAGCGTTTCTTTCAAAAGGAAGAAGCACTCCTTTTGCAGGAGATACGGTTTTTGGCATATGTAAATTCACAATGGTAAACGGGAGGTTCGTATGGTCAGAAAACACGATAGAAAAATAGTGCTGGAAGACGGCAGCGTCTATACCGGCTACGGCTTTGGTGCCAAATGCGATAAAGTCAATGAAATAGTATTCAACACTTCCATGGTAGGATATCAGGAGATCATTTCCGACCCCTCTTATACTTATCAGATGGTAGTTATGACTTATCCGCTCATCGGCAACTACGGTATTACCGATGAGGATTTCGAAACGCGCACGCCCACCATCGGCGGTCTCATTGTGCGGGAATATAATGACCTGCCCAGCAACTTCCGTTATACACGTACATTGTCCGAAATATTGGAGGAAAACGGCATACCCGCCATTGCCGATGTGGATACGCGGGAATTGACGCGAAGCATTCGTGATTTGGGCAGCCGCAAGGTATTGATCACCGATATTGATACCCCATTGGAACAAGCTTTGGAAACTCTGAAAAATACCGACATTCCCAAAGATGCTGTCTCCCGGGTCAGCTGCAAAAAGCGCTGGTATTCCAAGACATTCAAGCCCAAATACAATGTCGTAGCTGTCGACTGCGGTATCAAGCTCAATATCGTCCGCAGCCTCAACCGGCGCGGCTGCAACATCACAGTCGTTCCCTGGAATACAACAGCAGATGCCATTGAAGAGATGCGGCCGGATGGTATTTTCTTTTCCAATGGCCCCGGAGACCCCGAAAATGTACCGGAAGTGGCAGAACTTGTTCGTCAGTTGCGTGGCAGATACCCTATTTTCGGCATTTGCCTCGGGCATCAGGTGATCAGCCTGGCTTACGGTGCCAAAACCTATAAACTGAAGTTCGGGCACCGCGGCGGCAACCATCCTGTCAAAGATCTGCGTACCGGAAAAATCGAAATTACCAGCCAGAATCACAGCTATGCCGTAGATAAAGAATCTGTCACCGGAACGGCTCTGGAAATCACACATATCAACCTGCTGGATGATACCGTGGAGGGTGTCAGCTGCGAGCGCGACGGTATTTTCAGCGTACAATATCACCCAGAAAGCGCCCCCGGCCCTCAGGACAGTGCTTATTTATTCGACCGTTTTATCAATTTGATGGAGGAGTGGAATCATGCCAAAAAGAACTGATTTGAAAAAAATACTTGTGATCGGCTCTGGCCCAATTGTCATCGGCCAGGCTGCAGAGTTCGATTATGCCGGCACGCAAGCATGCCTGGCTCTCCGTGAAGAAGGCTATGAAGTTGTATTGGCTAACTCCAACCCTGCTACTATCATGACCGACTCTGCCGTAGCAGATAAGATCTATATGGAACCATTGACGTTAGAATACCTCTCTAAAATTCTGCGTTATGAGCGTCCAGATGCCATTCTGCCCGGTATTGGCGGCCAGACCGGCTTGAACCTGGCTATGGAGCTGGAGCGTCGCGGCGTACTCAAAGAATGCCAGGTGGAACTGCTGGGCACCAGCAGCGAAAGTATTGACCGGGCTGAGGACCGCGCCCTTTTCAAGGAATTGTGCGAAGAACTGGGTGAACCTGTCCTGCCTTCTATTCCTGTTCATTCCATAGAAGAAGGCATTTCTGCTGCTCATGATATCGGTTATCCCGTCGTATTGCGCCCTGCCTTTACGTTGGGTGGCACCGGCGGCGGATTCGCTGCCAACGACGAAGAAGCAGTCGAAATCCTAAAAAATGCGCTTAAACTCTCTCCCGTACATCAGGTACTGGTAGAAAAGAGCGTCAAAGGCTACAAGGAAATCGAATATGAGGTAATGCGCGATGCCAATGATACCGCCATTACCATTTGTAATATGGAGAATATCGATCCGGTAGGTGTACACACCGGCGACTCCATTGTCGTGGCGCCCAGCCAAACGCTGACCAATAAAGAATATCACATGCTGCGGGACAGCGCGCTCAAAATTATTCGCGCACTCAAAATTGAAGGCGGCTGCAACGTACAGTTTGCCCTCGACCCGCATTCTTTCCAATATTATCTCATTGAAGTCAATCCCAGAGTATCTCGTTCTTCTGCATTGGCTTCCAAGGCCAGCGGTTATCCCATCGCCATGGTTTCCGCCAAAATTGCCGTTGGTATGCATCTGGATGAAATCCAGCTTGCCAATACGCCAGCCAGCTTTGAGCCAACGCTGGACTATGTTGTCACTAAAATGCCTCGTTTCCCCTTTGATAAATTTACTTCTGCCGAGAACAAATTGGGGACGCAGATGAAGGCAACAGGCGAGG
>CAMEMG010000069.1:0-7994 GCA_945927325.1 uncultured Clostridia bacterium
CCAACCTTCCGGCATTTTCTTCTTGCCGTTTTCAACTGCGGATAAAAATGCAGAAGAAACCCCCAACGCTTCCGCCATGTCTTTCAAGATTTCTCCATTGTCTATGCGGAGTTTTCTTAAAAATCTTCCTATACTTGTTAGCATAGCAATTCCTCCTTCTTAACCTTCAAAATTAATATAATTATAACTCACAAGATTTATTTTGTCAACCCTTTTGGTTAATTTTGTAAAATTTAGAAAATTGGGCAATGGCCGTTATAGTCATCGCCCTTTGTGTTGTGTTATTCGAATAGCTGCTCCAGCTTTTCTGCTGCCGTTTTATCGGAGCTCTTTAGAAAGTGGCTGTAGATGTCGGTTGTGGTGCTTATCCTCGCATGGCCTGCTCTACCGGCCACTGTGACCAGCGGTACACCTGCTGCAATCTGCATGGTGATGTTGGTATGCCGAAGGGAATGCACCGTCCTGTGGGGTAGTCCTGCTGCCTGGCATATCTTATGCACCCATCCTTCTACGGTTGAAGGGTATAAACCGTCGCCGTTCTCCTTGATAAACAAGCGATTGCTGTTTATCCAGCGGTCGCCAAGTGCTTCTCTGTAGTTGTCGTACCATTCTTTGTATTCTCGTATCACTGCGGTCAGGTTATCGGATATGCCGATAATTCGCTGCTTCTTTGCCGATGCGAGGATTACTCGTAGTGTTCTCTTTATCTTATGGTTGGATTCGAAGGCGAATGTTTCTTTCCGTTTTTCGATTGTGCATATCGTGTTTACTTTGCAGCCTAATAGCTTTGCAAGCTGCTTGGCGAAGTCCTCACTTTTGCTTTGTTTTCTCATCCTTAGATTAATTTCCGGTCTTTATAAGTCAATAAAGTCCTCTGTTATTATCAAATTTGTTCTGCATATCCGTTAAAATACTGTTTGAATGCAAAAAAAGCTCCTGAAAACAGATGTTCTCGGGAGTTTTTGTATCAAAGGATATCCACCTCTGTCAATCCGTATTTTATTTTTACTCGTTCCAATTTGCGTAAAATCGGTTTTTGCAAAACAATTAAAAAAAGAACAGTAGATACCGCATGAACCAGGTTTGCAAAAAAGCCCGCTCCATAGGTTACCAATAAAGCTTTCCAGGAAATCTCCAAAGATGGAAACATCAACAAACTGGCAGTATCCAGCAATAGACCATAGAGCAGCAGCGTAGAAAAGAAACCATACAGCAACAGAGGCATTCGCTTGATTTCCCGGCCTTGAAACAGCAATCCGCCAAGGAAACCAACCAAACCAAAACCCAACATTTGCCATGGCGTCCAGGGGCCCTGCCCGAAAAAGAAATTAGAGACCAATGCTGCCGATGCCCCGGTCAAAAATCCTGCTTCCGGGCTAAGTGCAACGCCGGTCAGAATGACAATAGCACAAACCGGTTTACATTGCGGCAACCAGGCAAAAGCCACTCTTCCCACCACAGCCAGCGCTGTCATGGTGGCCAGCAATACCAGCTCTCTGGCCGAAGGCTTTTTCCCTTCAAAGCGAAGAATAAAAGGCAAAAAGACCAATCCCACAAAAATCAGCGAAGTAAGATAATATTGCTTCACACCCCATATGGCGGTAAATACAAAAAACAAAATCGGTATGGCAACCAGCACAATCAATATGGTGCATAACGTTCGCTTTCCTATCTTTGTATGCATTGCAAAATCTCCTCGCCGCACACCACATCCCGGAGAATTCCCCGGCTCATCCGCGCCGCCATAGTCGTATAAAAGCGATTATCCGCAAAAAAGTCATGCGTTTCTCCTTCGCTGACTATTTTCCCGCGGAACAACAAACCGCAGCGATCAGCATATGCTGCACAAAATTCAATATCGTGGCTAACCAATAGGACTGCGATACCCTGCTCCTTCAACTCGTTCAGTAATGCGCCAAACTTTTTCTTCAAATGAGCGTCCATTCCTTTCGTCGGTTCATCCAGCAGCAGAAGAGATGGTTTTGTCAACAGAACTTTCCCTAAGGCAAGCCTCTGCTGCTCCCCGCCCGAAAGATCATAGGGATGATGCTGCAAAAGTTCCTTTAACTCCAGCAGTTCAATCAGCGCCTGTTCCTCTTGAGGATCTGCCTGCATCTCGCGCAGATCTTCTTCTACTGTTTCTCCTACCAGCAGACATCGCGGATCCTGCGGCAATGCTGCGATACCGTACAGCATTGGCTGCACTTTTTTAACTATCCTGCCGTTTATACGAATGTTTCCCAGATAAGGGCGGCAACTGCCGCAAAGCAATCGCAAGGTAGTGCTTTTACCGCTGCCATTCGCACCTGTCAGAGCATAGATCTCTCCCGGATATAAGGCAAGAGAAATCCCATCCAATACCTCACTTCCCTCTTTTTGATAGCGGAAATGGCAATCCTTAAGCTCTATTAATGGCTTTTTCTGCTCTATTAGATGCTTCTTTTTCTCCCTTTCCATAGTTTTCAGTATACAACTTTTCAACCAGTCTCGCCCCTCCCGAACCGTCAACGGGGCAGAACCTTTTCCGCCGGCTGCCTGGAAAAGGCGCACAGATGTAGGGAAAGAATCGGAAATCTGCTTTTTTTGAATTTGCGCAACAACTTTTCCCGGCTCCCCCTGTGCGATCAGTTTCCCTTCCTCTAAAACACCCAGCCAATCAGCCATCGGCAATGCCTCTTCCAGCCGCTGTTCACAGAACACAACAGTTGTACCCAATTCTACATTGAGTTTTTGGATCATCGCTAAAAGTTGCGAAGCCGCAATGGGATCTAACTGACTGGTCGGCTCGTCCAGTATGAGTATTTCCGGATCCATAGCTACGGCTGCCGCCAGATTCAGCAATTGCTTCTGACCACCGGAAAGACTCGCAACATCCTGTAGAAAACAATCTGTTAGGCCGAAAAAGCTTGCTGTTTCCGCAATACGCAAGCGCATTTTTTGCTGCTCCATTCCCAGATTTTCCAAGCCAAAGGCCAGTTCATGAAATACCCGATCCGTTACAATCTGATCATCCGGATGTTGCTGCACAAATGCAATGCGCTGCGCCTGTTCCGCCTCGGATATTTGTTCCAGCGGGGTTCCATCCAGCAGTACTTTACCACTCTGCCGCCCATGGTCCGCCAGTATGCTTTTCATTCGCCGCAACAGCGTACTTTTTCCACTGCCGGAGCAGCCGCAAATTAGCGTTATTTTCCCGGAAGGGATTTCCATAGAAATATCATTTAATACCGGCACTGTACTTCCGGCATATTGAAAACTTAAATGTTGGAGCGTAAACGCCGCCATAACCATGCCTCCTTTCCATCTATCCACACAGGCAACATTGCAAATAATCCATAACAGATTCCTCCCAATACAGTCATTGCATTGAGCGTTACTTTTACTGCCGGATAATAGTTTATCTTTGCACCTCCCAAGATAAAAGAAACAGCTATCCCCGTACACAGCAGAACCATTTCTCCCAAAAGCAGCCAATCCCGTTTTGTCAAATGATAAATGGAAAAATGCGTTCTTTTTCCGATCCCATACCCTCTGCTCCGCATGGAATCCGCCGTCACCACGCCACTTTCCAGTGCCCAGGTGACTGCAATAGAAAATATACGCTTTCCGCAATGCAGCTTTTTCCGAAAACTTCCCTGACTGTTACCGCGCCCAATTTGTTCCTGCGCTTGAGCAATCGCTTCTATGCGGCGCTTGAACTTCGGCACAAATTGCATCGCCATAGACAGCAGCATAGCCATTGCCGGAGCAGTTCTGCCAAACAAATAAAGGAATTTATCCGCTGTTATTACCTGATGATAACTGCCAAACCATAAAAATATTGCCGCCAACATGCCTGCCGCAATCCACCCATACAGCAAAGCCTCTGCCGTCACTGCATTACCGCCAGGCAACCGAAATAAACAGGTAACGCCTCCATGCTGAAACAGAGCATTCAGGCAGGCAATCAACAGCATCAAAACAAACAATTTCGCCAATGCACTGATCGCTTTTCGCAGGCCTCGCAAAATACAAGCGTAACCAAATGCCGCGCAAAAACCAATACCCCAAAAAAGCGGATGCATAGAACACATTGTAACCAACAATACTACCACAAAATAGAAAAACAAAATCACCGGATGTAATTTTGAAAAAGCATCCTCTCGCATTGTGCGTTTATCCTTTCCTCCATCCTTTTGCAGAAGCTGGCGGTTTATTCGGCATATTGCCCGCAAAAAAACTCTCCGGCGGAGAGTTTCACAGAATATAACAAAATCAGGCTGCGTATGCAGCCAGGATCAGCCTGCTCCTCCTCGGGATGGATGATGCATCTTAAGCGGCAAGTATTCTGGCTCATGGTTCTTCCTCGGATGCACCTTCCCGCAGCAATTAACGCTACAGTGGCAAATTGCATCTTCGTCCCCAAATACAGCAGCGGGACTGCGCCGGATTTACACCGGCTTCCTTTTTCAATCCGGCTTTACCGCCGGATACCGCAAAAAGCATTTTATAAATTAGTTTGAGTATACCATAGAAAGCAGAGATTCTCAACGCTTTGCTTTCCCTCCTTGAATTCCTATAAAACATATGGTATTATAGAAATATATAGGAGGTATAACTGTTCAAATGAAAATTTCCACTAAAGGTCGTTATGCGCTGCGTATGATGCTGGATCTGGCAGAACACCGCAACGGAGAATTCATTGCCTTAAAGGATATTGCCCAACGGCAAGATATTTCTAAAAAGTATCTGGAACAAATTGTCCCTCTGCTCAATCGTTCAAATATTTTACAAGCTAACCGTGGATTCCAAGGCGGATATCGCTTGGCCAAATCACCGGATCAATATACAGTCGGCGATATTCTCCGCATTACAGAAGGAAGCCTTGCGCCTGTCGCCTGTCTGGATCAGCATCCCAACCCATGTGCACGCTGTACACAATGTGCAACGCTGCCCGTATGGAAAGGATTGGAGGATGCCATCTGTACATACCTTGACGGTATCACATTGCAGGATATTTTAGACAACCAACATGCCTGTCCTGGCAATGATTATGTCATCTGAGCATAGTGAAACGTGTATTTTCCCGATTTTTAGAAGCAAATGTATAACACCATATAACAAAAAAGCGGTATCCATTTTAGTTGGATACCGCTTCTTGTATATTACGCTTCATATTCCATACGTTCAGGCGTCCAATCATGCAATACAAGCAACATGTCTTCAGCCGTCTGTCGTGCGCCTTCCAAATCATGTTCCAAGTAATTGCCGCATTGGTGCCGTAAACTGCCCGGGATTTCCCCTTCAAATTGTGCAATAAAAGCAAAACACGTTTTGACCAATTCCAGCGCCTCAGCTCTGCTCACTGAATCTCTCAGCAGCAAATAAAACCCGGTACGGCAGCCCATAGGCCCTACATAAAGCACCTGATCTGCCCATTGGCCGTTGCGTGCGCAAGTAGCAAAAAGATGTTCAAACGTATGCATCGCACCATTGGAAAGGTAATCTCCCTGATTGGGCACTTTCATACGGATATCATAGGTCACTATATCCCCATCAATTCTAGAAACATACATTCCTTTTTGCAGAGTGTCATGGTTGACAGTAAAGCTGGCGATTGTCTTCATCCAATATCTCCTTTGGCAGCTGATATGTTTTTACTATCATACCACAAAAACTCCTCTGCCGTATATTGTTTTTCTTAAGCTTCCGCAAACATGGGGGTGGAAAGATAGCGTTCACCCGTATCCGGAAGCAATGCCACAATGACTTTGCCCTGATTTTCCGGGCGCTTTGCCAGAACACTGGCTGCATGAACCGCTGCGCCCGAAGAAATGCCAACCAGAATGCCTTCTCTGCGAGCCAGCTCTCTCCCTGCAGCAAATGCCTGCTCATTTTCTACGCGGATAATTTCATCATAAATCTCAGAATTCAACGTCTGCGGAATAAAACCTGCACCGATTCCCTGAATTTTATGCGGGCCGGGTGCTCCTCCCGACAAAACAGGTGATCCGGCCGGTTCTACTGCCACAATCTTTATAGAGGGATTCTGCTTTTTCAAATACTCTCCAACACCGGTAATCGTTCCGCCCGTTCCTACGCCGGCAACAAATATATCGATTTTTCCTTCCGTATCTTCCCAAATCTCCGGCCCGGTTGTCTGCCGATGCGCTTCGGGATTTGCCGGGTTCGTAAATTGGCTGGGAATTACGCTGCCCGGTATTTCCCGCTGCAATTCCTGTGCTTTCTCAATAGCTCCCTTCATTCCCAGAGCGCCATCAGTCAATACCAACTGAGCGCCGTATGCCCGCAACAGATTTCTGCGTTCCACGCTCATCGTCTCAGGCATTGTCAAGATCGCCTGATATCCATAAGCCGCTGCTGCAGCGGCCAAGCCAATGCCGGTATTGCCGCTGGTCGGTTCGATGATTACAGAGCCCGGATGCAACAGTCCTTTTTTTTCGGCGTCCTTCAACATTGCCAGTGCAATACGATCCTTTACACTGCCGGCCGGATTAAAATATTCCAATTTTGCCAGAATCACTGCTCCCAATTCATGTGTCTTTTCATAATTCGTCAATTCAACCAGCGGAGTCCGCCCTACCAATTCCGTAATATTCTTATAGATTTTCATCATTTTTTCTCCTTTTCACATATACTACTGTTACGTTTGTTACGTTCTTATCATGCTATCTTTTTTCGATTACTTGACAACATCGCCCAAAAAAGTAATTTTTCATAAACCTGATTCCCTTCACAGATAGTATTATGCACCTTTTCTCATATATATGGATCGTCTCTCCCCCTGAAAACAGGAGCAAACACCTCTGTTTTTACATCAGATTTTAATTCATATATATTCGATAGGTTTTATGGGTAAATAATAGCGCATCTTCGTTGTTCTGTCAAGCATTCTTTGCAATTTTTTTATTCATGCTTGCACCTGCCGGAAATCCATGATATATATCTTTTATCGGAGGTGATACCATGGCTGCACTCTTTGCGCAAGTATACAATATCGTCCGGCAGATTCCCTATGGAAAAGTAACGACTTATGGCCACATCGCCCGGCTTTTGGATAATCCACGTTTATCCCGCGCAGTGGGCTATGCATTACACGCCTGTACAGACTCCGCCATCCCCTGTCATAGAGTTGTGAATCGATTTGGCGGGCTTTCTCCGGCGTTCGGTTTGGATGGAAAACAATCCCATCGTTTCCTATTGGAGCAGGAAGGAATTTGTTTCACAGAGGAAGGCCATGTCGATTTAAAAAAACATATGTGGTTGGGGCCGGTCATTCTGTAAACAGCTTTTATTAGCCGCATAACCATACAAAAAACAGCAGGGATTTTAATCTCCCTGCTGTTTTCATTTATTGCTTAGTTTTTATTGCTGCTGAAATTTTCTCTTCAGGACCAACATCCATACAGCGCCTGCAGCTGCTGCAAGCATCACGCACAGATACATACCCACATGAGAAGATTCGCCGCTTACCGGTACTTCCGGTGTTTCCTCTTTGACTTTTTCCCACTGTGCATACAGCGTAATATCGACCTGCCCCATCTTGAAGCCATCGGGGATTTCCTCTTCGCCTTCCGCATCCAATGTGAATTTCACAAAGGTATATCCCTCTCTGGTGAATACATTCTTCAAAACGATAATAGGATCATCGGTATAATACTCCTTAGCATCCGTCATTGTGCCGGTGCCGCCATTTGCATCGTAGAAGACATGATAGCTCGGCTCATCTTCCCACTGTGCGTACAGCGTGATATCTTCCTCGCCCATTTCGAAGTCAACGGGGATTTCCTGCGCGCCTGCCGCATCCAATGTGAATTTCACAAAGTATTTATGCGCATAGGTAAATTCATTTGCTTTTACCGCAATTGCATCGCCGGTGTAATACTCCGTAGCGTCCGTCATTGTGCCGGTGCCGCCATTTGCATCGTAGAAGACATGATAGCTCGGCTCATCTTCCCACTGTGCGTACAGCGTGATATCTTCCTCGCCCATTT
>CAMEMG010000070.1:0-7988 GCA_945927325.1 uncultured Clostridia bacterium
GGATTGCACTTCTCTTTGTGAGCGGAGCAGGCGTAATCGGAACAACTGTTTACGGAAAGAAAAAAAGAGCAAAATAAATTCATATAAGTGTGCTTAGCGTACTTGCAACAATCCCTCCTGTCACAGACACCGGCAGGAGGGATTTATTATGGACAGATATAATATTTGGAATCTCTGATTTCCTCTATCAATGCAATAATATCGGTTCCATCAGAATAGTCTGTTCATTCTTGAAATGAACGCAAAACCAGAGAAATAATGCTCTTATAATCTTTATGTTCTTCCTGTCGAATTGTGATATTCTTATTCATCCTATACCTACCTCCTTCTCTTTATTGATATTCATTGTTTTTCCTCCTGAAAATTGTCAATCCGTTTCGCACTTCAAGTCCCAAAGAGTACTTCCCTACCCGGAAAGAGAATTCTCATGGATGCCAATTTTCATCGCACTTCCTATGATGCCATCTGCGAACAGTGGCATGCGTTTCGCAAGCAAACCACTGTACCTCCTTGCCCCCATCAGTTTGCAGACCATATTCGCCCCGGTGGACACATTTTGGATATCGGCTGCGGGATGGGCTTCCCTTTGGATACCTATTTGTCGGAATGCCGTTTTTCTCTTATCGGCATCGACCTCTCTCCCAAAATGCTGCAAAAAGCAAATGCATCGGTCTTACCTAAAGCACAGTTTCTGCTCTGTGACGTGCTGAATTTCCAACCCACACAGCTTTTCGACGGGATTCTCGCCTTTGATTCGTTATGGCATGTTCCGTTGGAGCATCAGGCCGGGCTGTATCCCCTTTTTTCCGGCTGGCTCCGTCCGGGCGGCTGCCTGCTCTTCACGCACGGTAAACGCTATGGTTCTGTTGAAGGCACTATGTTCGGCTCTTCTTTCCGCTACTATGCTCTGGATGCGCAGACGGTACGTACCCCGCTCCTGCAAAACGGCTTTTCCATCGAGTATTTCGCAGAAGACGTCCGGGCGGCTTCCATGGGTCAGCGCGAATTGCTTGTTCTGGCCGTCAAATAACCTTGCATTGTGCATTCGTTTTTCTGCCGGTAAAACCTCCATTGTAAAATGTTGCTTTATGTGCTATGCTTATGGTTATATTCTACAACTGCAATGGGCTTTGACAATGGCCCGTTTTATAAAAAACGTTTTGGTGAGAAAGGATTTTTCCATTATGAATCGAGTGACTATCCCCGAAGGGTACCATACCGTGCTTTCCGTCTATGATACGCAGCGTGCCATCGAATTGATCAAGCAGGCATTTCAGCGGCATCTGTGTGCCGCTCTCAATCTCAAACGCGTTTCCGCACCGTTGTTCGTCGCCGCAGACAGCGGCCTCAATGATGACCTCAACGGTTATGAGCGCGCCGTTTCCTTTGACGTCCCTGCCGTGGGTGGCGCCGAATTCCAGGTCGTCCATTCCCTGGCCAAATGGAAACGCCTTGCCCTGAAAAACTATGATTTTTACGTAGGCAAAGGATTGTATACCGATATGAATGCTATCCGCCGCGATGAAGAAGTGCTGGATAACCTGCATTCCGTCTATGTAGACCAATGGGACTGGGAAAAGGTCATCACCCGGGAAGACCGTACGCTGGATTATCTGAAGGATACCGTTCGCCGCATCGTTGCCGCAATCTGCAATACGGGCGATGAGCTTTGCTGGGCTTTCCCGCAGCTGCATACCAACCTCTGCCGGGAAGTCACCTTTATCACCTCGCAGGAATTGGAAGATCTCTACCCGCAGCTGACTCCTTCCGAGCGCGAAACAGAATTTGCCCGCCTGCATCAAACCATTTTCATCATGCAGATCGGCAAAACGCTGCGTTCCGGCCAAAAGCATGATGGCCGTGCGCCCGATTACGACGATTGGGAGCTGAATGGTGATATCATTTTCTACAACAAAGTATTGGATCGCGCCTTTGAGATTTCTTCCATGGGCATCCGGGTAGATGCCGAAAGTCTGGATCGTCAGCTGAAGCTGGCCGGCTGCGAATATCGCCGCCAGTTGCCTTTCCATCGCATGCTGCTCAACGACGAGCTGCCGTTGAGCATCGGCGGCGGCATCGGCCAATCCCGTCTGTGCATGCTGCTCATGGGCTGCGCACATATCGGCGAAGTACAATCCGGTGTGTGGGATGAACAGACGCGCCGCCTCTGTCGTGAAGCGGGAATTTTCCTGCTCTGATTTTTTTGGCAAGGGTCGCTTATTCCTTTTAGGATGAGCGGCCCTTGCTTTTTATTTTTTGCAAAAAAAAGTTATTTTTTTATTTCCGGACTATTGCAGCGCCGTTAGGAGCGTGCTATAATAATCCAATAATTTTTGCAATTTTCATTTTTTAAAATTGCATATTTGGCGTACTCACTCTATAGGTGCAAGGCCCGGGAGAGGTGTGTCTCCCGTAAAAATCTCACTCGGAAAGGATGTATTCCTATGCGCAAACATATTTTTATTACCGGCGGTGTTGTTTCTGGCTTAGGCAAAGGAATCACCGCCGCTTCTTTATGCCGCCTGCTCAAACTGCGCGGCCTCAAAGTAGCAGCTCAGAAGCTCGATCCCTATATGAATGTCGACCCCGGCACCATGAGCCCTTATCAGCATGGAGAAGTTTTTGTCACCGAGGACGGTGCGGAAACCGACCTGGATCTCGGCCATTACGAACGCTTTATCGATGAAAACCTCAACAAATTTTCCAACCTGACCTCCGGCAAGGTCTATTGGAATGTGCTCAATAAGGAGCGGGAAGGCGCTTATCTGGGAAAAACCGTGCAGGTCATTCCGCATATCACGCAGGAGATCAAGAGCTTTATCTATGCCGGAGCCGAAGCAGCCGATGCCGATGTGCTCATCACGGAAATCGGCGGCACCACCGGCGATATCGAAAGCCAGCCTTTCCTGGAAGCCATCCGGCAGATTTCCTTTGAGGTAGGTCGGGAAAACTGTCTGTTTATCCACGTGACGCTGGTGCCCTATCTCAAATGCTCCGGCGAACATAAATCCAAGCCTACCCAACATTCCGTCAAAGAACTGCAGTCCTTCGGCATCTCCCCCAACATCATCATCATGCGGGCAGATGAACCCATTGGTGACGGAATCCGCGATAAAATCGCTCTCTTCTGCAATGTTCCCGCCGACTGCGTCATTGAAAACACCACTTTGCCCAACCTTTATGAAGCGGTCACCATGCTTCATGAAAACGGGCTGGATCGCGTCGTCTGCCGCGCGCTTGCGCTGCATACGCCCGAACCGGATCTCAGCGAATGGGAACAGATGCTGCAGCGGATACGCAGCCGGGATAAGCAGGTCACCATCGCCATTGCCGGCAAATATGTACAGCTGCCCGACGCCTATCTTTCCATCAATGAAGCCCTTGCCCATGCAGGCTATAACTACGGAACCAAGGTGCAGCTGAAATTTGTGGATACCGAAACCGTTACCGATGAAAACTGCGCCGAGATTTTTGCCGGCTGCGATGGCATATTAGTGCCCGGCGGCTTTGGCGAACGCGGCATCGAAGGCATGATCTCTGCCTGCCGCTATGCCCGTGAGCAGAATATTCCCTATTTTGGCATCTGCCTGGGCATGCAGATTGCGGTCATCGAATTTGCCCGAGACGTCTGCGGCCTGGTCGGCGCCAACTCCGGCGAGTTCAATCCCAATGGCCCGCACCCTGTCATCGACCTCATGCCCGATCAATATGGCAATATTCCCCTCGGCGGCACCATGCGCCTGGGCAGCTATCCCTGCCAGGTTGTGCCCGGCACTCTGCTGGAGGCCTGCTACTGCCAGCCGCTCATTCACGAGCGCCATCGCCACCGCTATGAATTTAACAACGATTACCGTGAAATCGTCACCGAGCACGGCATGGTGCTGAGCGGCACTTCTCCTGACGGGCGCATCGTAGAAACGGTGGAATTGCCGTATCACCGGCATTTCATCGGCGTACAGTTCCATCCCGAATTCAAAAGCCGCCCCAACAAACCGCACCCGCTCTTCCTGCGCTTTGTGGAAGCGGCCCTGGCCCATCAGCAACAGTAAATTTACCGGATACCGGCCTAAACCGCCGGTATCTTTTTTCTGTTCTGCTCCCTTTGCCGAACCTTTTGCAAATATTTCTTTATTTCGTCCCATGCAAAAGAGCAAACAGGCGTGTTATAATCATAAGAAAACGATCAACGTGCAGTCCCAAAGCATGGCGTAAGTCCAGTTGAAGCGGCTGTGCGTTTTTTTGTAAAGGCAGGGCAATTTTCATGAAACGCAAAGTTACCATTTCTCCCTCTCTCTTCGAAAAGGATCATCAGCTTCTCGCTCTTCCGGCCTGTTTATATCTGACAGAAGCAGGCAAATGTGCACTGCTGCGCATCGGCGAATGCTGTGGGCCCAGCTGTACTTTTTATCAGACAGACGCTCAGCGCCAAAAATCCCTGTTAGCCTGGGCACGCCGTCTTTCCTCTTTGGATCCTGCCCGGCAGGAGCAAATCGCCCAACAATATTATCATGGAAAAATGCCCTGGAAGACGCTCGGCACTCCATCCTCTGCCGCCGATGCACAGCAGCCCGATTCCTGAGTCCACCAAATTTATTACTTTTTTGTAAGATTTTTTTATTTTATCTGTTTAGCATCAGGGCAAAAGGGGTATGTATAAAAAAGGAAGCAGTTATCATACAGCATAGGATAAGAGCAAATCGCTGATGTATCCGCGGCAGCACAGGCGCAATCTTTTCGGTGGTATCCGATGTGCCTGCCATAACTTTGCCATATGCGCACCGCTTCTCTGCTCCGGCCCGGATTTCTGCGCAGACTACCAAGGCCGGCAGCCCAGATTGGAAATACTTGAACGGATTCCCTATGTCCGCAAAATTCAAGCTCCAAAGTGCACAAAGCGCTTTTGGTTTTCGGTATATTTTCTCTGCAGACCAGTGCAGGGGGCAAACCGCATCCAAAACATCTGTCTGCGCCGTCCATGTCATGCGCTGTTCCCCGGCAAAACAGGCTGTAGGGAGCAAGCCAACCACATTTTTTCGGTAAAGCCGATCTTGTGCCGGAAAATTTCCCGGCCATCCCTTTGCCCGAATAAAAAGGCAGTGAGTTTTCTTTTCCTATCTCACTGCCTTTTTTTATTGAGTTTCCTTGGTTCCGATCACCTTTTGCCCGTTTTGTGCGTTGTACTTGGAATCGGCCAGTTTTTCCTTTTTGATCACTTCGCCGCCGCTGTAATACAGTTTATAGGAAGTATAAGTCGAGCCCTTCTGCCGTTCCACCTCTACTTTTTCATACCCCACTTCTTTGGTATGATCATAGAGTATTTCCATCTCGCCGCTCGGCTGGATATCCCCGGTATGCTCTGCTTCCAACCGGATTTCCTCAAACCCCTCAAAGGGCAGGCCGTAAACTTCAATGACAACTTTGCTGTCTTCCTGGATCCAGGCATGCAGCAAAATATCGCCGCCCGAGTGGTTCTCCCATGTAAAGTCGATGGTACCCGTATTAATGGTCGCATCCAACCCCGCCGCAACATAACCAACCTTTGCAGAATGGTTGCGCCGGTAGGTCACTGTCAAATCGGCTTTGGCCACAGCATTATACAGCGTCGTGGAAACCTGGCATACGCCGCCGCCCGGCTGATCCTCCCGGCGGGCACCGCCATCCACAATGGCCGGCGCCTGTTGCCAACCGTTTTCTACCGTTCGATCGCCCAGCACGGCATTCATGGAAAAGCCTTCTCCGTCGTGCAGCAGCAGTCCATCCAACAATTCTGTCGCCTTTTGAATATTTTGTCCCCGGTTATCTCCCGTGCCATCAAACGAAGTCGTCGCCGTCGACCGCTGCACCAGGCCGGGTGTAAACTGCGCCAGTCCAATCTCAGCCTGTACTTCCAAAAGCGGTATTTCCACACAGGTGAATTCTCCCGCCTCGGCTGCTGCCAACAGCGCTTCGTAGCACGCTTCCTCCTCCAGCGTATATCCCGGCTGTTCTTCGTGATAGATGACCTGCCCTTCTGCAGCTTCCAGCCATGCATTTTGCGGCTGTGTTTCATATTCTCCGGCTAACGCTTCTGCCAGCTGCAGCGCCGTTTGACGATCCACCGTGTAGCGAGGTGCAATTTCCCTGCCTGCACGCAGCGATTCAATTTCCGAAGCAAGCTGTTCATAATTTCCCTCGCGCCCCAGTTGATAAGCCGCCTGTGCGCTGGCAGCTGCATCAATGCGGATGCCGGCTTCTGCTGCCGGCAGTTCCCGCTGCTGCGCTCCCACTTTCAGCGTTATGCGCAACCCGGCCAGCAAGGCCTCAGCCTGTTCCTGCAGCGCCTGCTCCGCCTGCTTCACAGTCAACCCGCCTACCGATATCCCGCCCACCGATATGCCTTCATGAATCTCCGGTGCTTCCATCCATTGCTTTCGCTTCTTTTGCTTGCGCAGTGACACGGAATAAACCCCTATTCCGAAAATCGCCGCTGCCAACAGAAGCACACTCACTGTCAAAAGTATCTTTTTCTTCATCTCACTTTTGAGTATATTGCATTTTGCAAAAATTATGAGTTCGGCTCTGTTTTCCGG
This sequence comes from uncultured Clostridia bacterium, assembly GCA_945927325.1. Lineage (GTDB taxonomy): Bacteria > Bacillota > Clostridia > Christensenellales > Christensenellaceae > QANA01. The sequence continues at coordinate 6,570 of CAMEMG010000070.1, forward strand.
TCAAAAAAAAGGATTGCCGCTGCCGTCTTTGCAATCCTTTCCGGGTACTGTTTGCGATTCGCGCCAATGCTTGGCCTTGCAAGCCTATTTCAAACGCAGTTTTGCGCCGTTCCTTTTAAGAAGTGCCGCAAATTGCTTTGTGCAATTTCCAGCAAGCGCCGCCGTGCTTCCAGAGAAGCCCAGGCATAATGCGGCGTAATCATCGCCCGTTCATGATGCAGCAGCCGGCATGCGCCCCGCGGCGGCTCCTGCGTATAGACATCCGCCAGATACCAGCTCAATTGCCCCTGCTCCAATGCTGCATAGACATCCTCCTCGGCGATCAGTTCTCCGCGCCCGGTATTGATCAGGATTGCTCCCCGCTTCATCTGCGCCAGCGTTTCCCGGCGCAGCAGATGCCGCGTCTGCGCATTGAGCGGGCAGTGCAGGCTCAGCACATCGCTTTCCCGCAGCACCTCTGCCAGCTCCGCATTGCGCACCCCTTCCTCCTGCCCGGGGGTGCGGGAATAGGCCAGCACTTCCATGCCAAATTGTCTGCCGATGCGCGCTACTTGCCTGCCAATTGCTCCCAGCCCTATAATGCCCAGCGTTTTTCCCGCCAGCTCCACCGGTGTCTGTTCCCAGTAGCAAAAGCTTTTCGAGCGCTCCCACTTTCCCGCTCTCACGCCCGCAATGTGCAGTGCCGTGCGGTTGCATGCCTCCAGCAGCAATGCAAAGGTGTGCTGCGCCACTGCCATGGTCGAATAAGCCGGAATATTCGTGACGCAAATGCCCCTTTGATGCGCCTGCTCTATATCCACCGCATTATACCCCGTTGCCAGCACACCGATATAGCGCAGCCCCGGGCAGGCTTCCATCACTTCCCGGGTGATGCGGGATTTATTGGTCAGCGCAATCTGCGCATTTCCGATGCGCTCTGCGACTTGTGCATCCTCTGAAAAAGGATATATGCATAATTCACCCAGTGATGCAAAACAATCCCAGCTGAGATCGCCCGGATTGACACCCTGTGCATCCAAAATGACAATTCGAAGCTTTTCCTGCTGCAAATTCACCATAATTTTTCATTCCTTTTCTTGATTTTTTACAATTCCTATGCTATTTTCTTACTAAAGGGTATCCCCTATTCTGTGCGTGCCAACGGCTTTGCCGGCGGGTCTGCAATCCCCCGCCGAAAGCAGACAGGTACTGCAGAAAACCCTGTCGGATCGATGCAGCGGAAAGTAAAGACGGTGCTTTCCCCATCCATAACAGCAATTTTTCCCTTTAGAAAGAGGTGTTTTTTATGCCAGGACCAGGTGGACATGGTGGTGGCGGCGGCAGCTTCGGCGGCCCCAGAGGCGGTGGCGGTCCGCGCCCCGGTGGTTTTGGCGGCCCGCGCCCCGGTGGTTTTGGTGGCCCGCCTCCAAGAGGACCACG
>CAMEMG010000071.1:0-7926 GCA_945927325.1 uncultured Clostridia bacterium
CATTGCAAGAAGAGAAGGTATACGTTATACTGTATTATTAGGGAAAGTATGAAATAATGCAAAAACACATATTTCAATAGAGGTATTTATGAGAAGATTATTTACATCCGAATCGGTGACGGAAGGGCATCCCGATAAAATCTGCGACCAGATTTCCGACAATATCCTGGATGAAATCCTGGCTCAGGATAAACAGGCTCGTGTAGCCTGCGATGTTGCAGTCAATACAGGCATTGTGCTGGTGATGGGCGAAATTACCACCAGCGGATATGTAGATATGCAGAAAGTGGCGAGAGATACCATTCGCCGCATTGGCTATACCGGTGGACGGACAGGCTTTGATGCCGATAATTGCGGCGTACTGGTCTGTATCGATGAGCAGTCGGCAGATATTGCAATGGGCGTAAATGACGCTCTGGAAAATCGCGGGAGCGGCGTCTATGATATCGGTGCCGGCGACCAGGGCATGATGTTTGGGTATGCCTGCAATGAGACGGATACGCTGATGCCATATGCCATTACGGCGGCGCACGACCTGACCCGGCGGCTGGCAACTGTGCGTAAAGAGGGAATTTTGGATTTTATTCTGCCTGATGGGAAAGCACAGGTGACGGTGGAATACGATGAAGCAGGCAAGCCCCGCCGCATCGAAACGGTAGTCGTCTCTTCCCAGCATGTCGAAGAAGTTTCCTATGCTGATTTGAAGGAAGGCATTTACGAAGAAGTAATTAAAAAGACATTGGATCCTGCAATGCTGGATGCCAACACCAAGATCCTCATCAACCCTACCGGCCGTTTTGTGGTAGGCGGGCCCAAGGGGGATTCCGGCTTGACCGGCAGAAAGATCATCGTTGACTCCTATGGCGGCTATGGGCGCCATGGCGGCGGTGCTTTTTCGGGTAAGGACCCGACAAAGGTAGACCGCAGTGCGGCTTATGCAGCCAGATATGTAGCCAAGAATATCGTGGCGGCCGGTCTGGCGGAAAAGTGTGAGCTGGAGTTGGCTTATGCCATTGGCGTAGCGCAGCCGGTCAGTATTTTTGCAGAAACTTTTGGAACCGGAAAGGTAGATGACGCCCGCTTGGCTGAAATCGTAAGAAAGCATTTTGATCTGCGACCCGCGGCCATTATCGAACGGCTGAATCTGCGCAATATATCCTATGCGCCGGTCGCTGCGTATGGTCATTTCGGCAGAAAGGATCTGGATTTGCCCTGGGAGCGCCTGGACTTGGTTGAGGCATTGAAAGAGGAAGTATAAATCTTGTCGTACATTGAAGGCACTGTAGTCGATATTATTTACAGAAACGAACAGAATTCCTATACGGTGCTGGAGCTGGAAGCGGAAGGCAACCTGATTGTTTGCGTGGGCGGCATTCCGCTCATCCAGCCGGGGGAGTATGTCCGTTTTTACGGCGGGTATACCACCCATAAAAACTATGGACGGCAGTTTAAAGTGACGGGTATGGAGTCGCGTATGCCGGAAAGTGATGAGAGCATCCGCATGTTTTTGGCAGGTGGGCTCATTAAGGGTATTGGAGAAGCGACTGCGCAGAAAATCGTGGAACTGTTTCATGGGGAGACTTTTGCCGTGATTGAAAACGAGCCGGAGCAGCTGGCTCAGGTAAAAGGCATCAGCCTGCGCATGGCCATGAAGATTCACGAAGAATTTCATGGCATGCAGACAGTGCGCGGCATTGTCATGCAGTTGCAAAAAATGGGGCTTACCGTAAAGGAAGCCATGGCCGCCTATGAGGCCTATGGCAGCGGAGCTCCCTTTTTGATTGAAAAAAATCCCTATCGTTTGATGGATGATGTGCAGGGGATCGGCTTTGCAAAGGCGGATCGCATTGCCGAAAATCTGGGAGGCGAGCAATACGCGCAACTGCGTACTCAGAGTGCAATCCGTTATGTGCTCAAGCAGAGCATGCAGAGCGGGCATACCTGCCTGCCGGAAAGCCTGCTTCTCCGCCGGTCGGCAGAGTTTCTGCAGGTTGGGGAGACGGAAGCGGAAGAAGGGCTGAAGCGGTTGATTGCTTCCGGTTATGTGGCGGAAAACAGCTATAATGGCGTGCGGGCGGTGGCTGACAGCACTGCTTTTCTGACAGAATCGTATATCGCCTATAAGCTGGTTTATCTGAGTAAATCCGCGCCCAAGATGCAGGTGCGCGACGAAGTGACGGAGCAGGTGTTGGCGCGGGAAACCATGCTTTCGCAGGAGCAGAGTGCGGCGGTGCGCATGGCGGTCAGTGCGCCTGTTTCCATCATTACCGGCGGCCCGGGTACGGGCAAAACGACGATTCTCAACCAGGTGCTTAAAATATTTGAGCAGTGCGGTGTGGTGACATTGCTGGCTGCGCCTACCGGGCGGGCGGCAAAACGCATGGAAAGCGCCACCGGCCGCCCTGCCAAGACCATTCATCGCCTGCTGGAGTACGGCGCTGACCCGGAGGAAGAAGATGCCGCCAATTTCGGTAACTTTCGGCGGGATGAAGATCATCCCCTGGAAGCAGATGCTGTCATTATTGACGAATCTTCCATGGTGGATATTTTTCTCATGCGCAGCCTTTTGGCGGCTTTGGAACCGGGAACACGCCTGATTTTGACGGGCGATGCCGATCAGCTGCCTTCGGTAGGGCCGGGCAATGTTTTGAAGGATATCATTGCCAGCGGAGCCGTGCCCTCTACTATGCTCAATGAGGTGTTTCGTGCCGGTGGCAATATTGTGCTTAACGCCCATAAAGTGAATTTGGGGCAGCCCATTGAACTGTTCCGGGCGGGGGACTTTGTTTTTCAGCCGGCTGCTTCGCCGGAAGAGGCGCTGCAGGCGGTACTTTCCGCCTATCTGCATCGCATGGAACTGGGCGAGAGTATGGAAGAAGTGCAGGTTATTTGCCCAATCAAGAAGGGGACGATCGGTGTCTATCATATCAATCAGCAGATACGCGAGACGCTGAATCCGCGCAGTGTGGAAAAACAAGAGGTGACCTATGGGGAAAGCCTGTTCCGCGAAGGCGATAAGGTCATGCAGATTGTCAATAATTATACCAAGAGCTGGCATCTCGAGGGGGCTTCCCCCATTTTAACCAAAGGGGAAGGTGTGTATAACGGCGATATGGGGCGTATTGTCCGCATATCGGGTGAGGAACGGACACTGCACATTCTTTTTGATGGGGAACGTATTGCCGAATATTCTTTTGAAGAGTTGAACGAAATTGAGCTGGCCTATGCTGTGACAGTGCATAAAAGCCAGGGTAGCGAATTTGATACGGTGATTTTGCCGCTTTACTATGGCTACAGCGATTTTCTGACTCGAAATCTGCTATATACGGCGCTGACGCGCGCCAAGAAAAAATTGATGATCATTGGGCGCGAATCCACCGTGCGCAATATGATTGGCAATGCCAGAATTTCTCAACGCTTTACAGCGTTGGATCATGAAATCAAAAAAGAACAGGCATTTGCGGAAAATGCCCAGGCAGGGCGCCGGCTGTTCCGGGAAGAGCTGGAGCAGGCAGATGATCTGCTGGATATTTTCCCGGATGAGGAGCCATAAGGAGGCGATAGGATGACGCTGCTGTTTCCCAGGATTCCGGTTTGCGTCTACTGTGGGCGAGAATTGCCTGTCGGGGTAGTATGCCCCGATTGTGAAAAACTGCTGAGCCGCTATGCGCTGTTTGGGCGGGCACAGTATCCTTTTGCCTGTTGCGGTGCATACCATTATAATCAGCTGGCCAGTTGGTTGATGCAGGCTTTTAAATTTGAAGATGCTCGCTGGCTTGCGGATTATATTTCCGACCAAATATGGCGGACAGTGCAAAAGGAGCGCTTCGATGTTATTTGTTTTGTGCCGCTGCATTCCAAAAGGCTCGCGCAGCGGGGATATAATCAGGCGCGGCTGTTGGCAGAGAAACTGGCGCGGTTTTCCGGGCGTCCCTGCCTGGATGTGCTGCAACGGGCGCGGAATACCAAGACGCAATCGCATCTGCCTCATGAGATTCGTCAGGAGAACGTACGGGGCGCATTTACTTTGTTGCCGGGTGCACAAGCACAGCTGCAAGGCAAGCGGGTACTGCTGGTGGACGATGTAATCACGACGGGCGCGACTATTTCCGGCTGTGCAGCTCTGTTGGAGCAGGCAGGTGCAGAAGTGCTGTGCGCGGCATTTGCGGTAGCCGCGCCCGGTGGAATCAGGAAAAAATAGTACGAGGAATTTATTTTTTTTGAAAATAGCGCTATAATAAAGAAGAAGCATTTCTTTCAGGTCTGTGGTTGAAAGTCGAGGCCAGACGCAGGCGAAGCGATCCACATAACCCGGAAAAATTCCGGCGAGCATGGTGCGTTTTAGAAGTAAGTCCGTCCGGGTCATGTGCCCGAGAGGAGTAGTAGTGGGGAGGCAAGGGCCTTAGGAGCGAACCTTCCAGGCGGCGAGTGTGGGGGCAAAGACCAGGTCAGCTGAAAGAAACGCTTTTTTTGTGAAAAAATTTTGAAATCTGCCTGTAAAAAAGAGGATTATCTGCATGATTTGTTGAAATAATAATATACAGCCGGGCAAATGCCGGCTGGTATAGATGCAGATAAAGGAGGGCAAATATATGTTGCTGACGATCAAAGGCAAGGGCATGGCAGTTTCTGAGTATTTTGAGAATATTGTCACGAAAAAAGCCAGAAAACTGGAGCGTTATTTTAAAGACGATACCGAAGTGATTGTAACGCTCTCGATCGAGAAGAGCAGGCACATCGCAGAGGTAACCGTTCCGTTTTTTGATGGAACGCTGCTGCGGGCAGAGGAATCCAGCGGGGATCTTTATGGCTCTATCGATGCGGCACTCAAAAAGCTGGAGCGGATGATCCGCCGCCATCGCACACGCCTGGAAAAGGATCTGCACGAAAAGGCCTATACTTATGAGGAACCTGTTTATGAAGAGGAAGAGCCTTTGATGGACGAGGAAGAACCGGCAAAGCTGGTGCGCCGTAAGACTTTCCCGGCTAAGCCCATGAGCATAGAAGAAGCTGAGCTGCAGATGGATCTGCTGGGTCATGCGTTTTTCGCATTTGTCTCTGCTGAGACAGGAGAAGTGAATGTGCTTTATCGGCGCAGAGACGGCAATTATGGCTTGCTGGAGCCGGATTACGAATAGAAAATCTGAAAAAGGCATCGGAAGATGCCTTTTTTTATGTCTCTTTTTGTGTTTTTTGAGGGAATGGATGAGAATTTACAAAGCAATCATATTTCGGGCGGGGCTGTGCGTTGAATCCGATAGAGAAAGATGATAAAATGAGGTGAATCTGATAAAGTGAGGGAAATATGGGGTTATTTAATCGCGAAGATAAATTTCTGAAAAAGGCCAGAAAACAAGCTGATCAGGTGGTGGCATTGAAAGAGCGGTTTGCTGCCCTGGATGACGCCGCCCTGGCTGCAAAGACACAGGAATTCAAACATAGAGTGCAGGCTGGTGAAAGCCTGGATGCGTTACTGCCCGAAGTGTTCGCGCAAGTGCGGGAGGCTTCCCGCCGCGTATTGGGAATGGAGCACTATTATGTGCAGATTCTGGGCGGTATTATTTTGCATAATGGCGATATTGCCGAAATGAAAACGGGTGAGGGCAAGACGTTGGCAGCTACGCTGCCGGTCTGTCTCAATGCTTTGACCGGCAAGGGCGTTCATGTGGTGACGGTCAATGAATATCTGGCTCGCAGAGACAGCGAATGGATGGGAAAACTCTATCGTTTTTTGGGTTTCAGCGTCGGATTGCTGGAGCGGGATGCGGATATTACTGCCAAACAACAGGCCTATCAGGCAGATATCACTTACGGCACCAATAATGAATTTGGCTTTGATTATCTACGGGATAATATGAAAGTCTATCAGGAGGAATTGGTGCAGCGGGAATTGCACTATGCCATTGTCGACGAGGTGGACTCGATTCTCATCGACGAGGCGCGCACGCCGCTGATTATTTCCGGTTCGGGAGATGAAAGTTCGGAATTATATGCCCGGGCAGATGCTTTTGTGCGCGGGCTGCAGGCCGAAACGGATTATGAGATCGATGAAAAACAGAAGACGATCAACTTGACTGAGCAGGGAATTGCCCGGGCAGAAAGTTACTTTGGCCTGGAAAATCTGAGTGATATTCAAAATACTACGATCAATCACCATATTAACCAGGCATTGCGTGCGCACTATATCATGCGGCGGGATATCGATTATGTAGTGCAAAACGGAGAAATACTCATTGTCGATGAATTTACCGGCCGCCTGATGGTAGGCAGGCGCTATTCCGATGGTCTGCATCAGGCGATTGAAGTGAAGGAAAAGGTAAAGATTAAAAACGAATCCAAAACGCTGGCAACCATTACCTTCCAGAATTTCTTCCGCATGTATGAAAAACTGGCCGGCATGACGGGTACCGCCAAAACGGAAGAGGCAGAATTTGAGGGGATTTATGATTTGGGCGTGGTAGAGATTCCCACGCATAAGCCCATGATCCGTGAGGATAAGCCGGATGTGGTGCTCAGCACAGAGGCGCAAAAGTTCGAAGCAGTAATTGAGGAAATTTGTGCGGTGCACCAGAGTGGGCGCCCGTTATTGGTCGGTACGGTTTCGGTAGAAAACAGCGAGAAGCTGAGCGCCATGCTGCGGCGGCGGGGTGTGCACCATGAGGTGCTGAATGCCAAAAACCATGAAAAGGAAGCTTATATCATTGCGCAGGCAGGCAAGTTTGGCGCTGTGACCATTGCGACAAACATGGCAGGGCGCGGCACAGATATCATATTGGGCGGCAACGCCGATTATCTGGCTAAATATGAAATGCACCGCCAGGGGTATAGCGAGGATATGATTTATTCCGCCTCTATTGCGATGGAAAGCAATGACCCGGATGTGCTGGCAGCCCGTAAGATTTATCGGCATTTATATGAAAGCTTTAAAGAGGAGACGGAAGTCGATCGCGAAAAAGTGCTGGCGGTAGGGGGATTGTATATCATCGGTACCGAGCGCCATGAGAGCCGTCGGATTGATAATCAGCTGCGCGGCCGCAGCGGCCGGCAGGGAGATCCGGGTGCTTCCAAATTTTACGTTGCTTTTGAAGATGAATTGATGCGTCTGTTTGGCGGGGAACGTATGCAGAGCCTGATGCAGGGAATGACGAAAGGCCGGGCGGTGCCTATGGAATATAAGATGCTTTCCAAACAGATTGAGCGCGCACAGAAGCGGATTGAGGAGCGCAACTTTGCAGCCCGCAGCCACGTACTCAAGTATGACGACGTGATGAACAAGCAAAGGGAGGTAATTTATTCTCAACGCAGAAAAGTTTTGCTTGGCGAGGATATTTCTGATACTATAGTAGGGATGCGGCATACGCTGCTGGAAAACCTGGTAGATGCGCAATGTGCGCTGGGGCCGGAGGGCTTTGATGCCGAAGCGCTGATAAAATCCGCAGTGGAAGTGTTGGGGATTGCCAACCTGAAGGAGTTGATCCGCCTGCCTGTCACGTATGAAAACCGCCAGAAGCTGAAGGCGGAGCTGGAGGAGATTGCCCAGAAGGTATATCAGCTGAAAGCACAGGAATTTGCTGCGGCCGGGGATGATATCAAGAATGCCGAGCGGGTGCTGCTGCTGCAGGCTGTCGATGAAAAATGGATGGACCACATCGATGCTATGGATCAGCTGCGGCGAGGCATTGGGCTGCGCTCTTATGGGCAGACCGATCCGGTGGTCGCTTTCCAGAAGGAAGGATTTGATATGTTCGATGAGATGATCGAAAATATCGGCCGCGCGACTGTGACGATGCTGTACCATGTGCGTCCCGGGCAGAAAGTGGAGCGCAAACGGAAAGAGGCGATGTTGCGCGATAACTATAAGGGAGAAGGAGCGGTACACGCCAAGAAGGCAGTCGTAAAGCCGCGCCGGAATGATCTCTGCCCATG
>CAMEMG010000072.1:0-7905 GCA_945927325.1 uncultured Clostridia bacterium
ATCATGTGTATATTAAATGTAAATAATCTTTTATAATTCTGGGAAAAGGCAGGAGTGGTACGGATGGCAGCATTGTAAAAACAGAACAGAAAATGCTATAATAAGCTGATCATAGAGGGGAAAATGATATGTTTGGGTATATTACAGCCGACAAACCCGAATTGCGGGTAAAGGAATATCATCAATATCGGGGATATTATTGTGGCTTATGTCAGGCTATGGCAGAATATGGACAGGGCGGGCGTATTTTGCTCAGCTATGATTGCGTATTCCTTTATATTTTGTTTAGTGCGCTGCAGGAGACGCCGCTAAAGATGGTACGAAAAAGATGTATTGCACATCCTGCGCGGAAAGAACTGATGATTTTTGATGCACCGGCTGAATATGCGGCTGCAGTCAACGTTTTGCTTGGAGCATTCAATCTGCGGGATAAAAAGCAGGATCGACAGCAAAAAGGTGCGGGAACTGCTCTGCTGGTTGTGCGGCGGGCAGAAAAAAAGGCCCGGCAGAAATATCCGCTGCTGGCGGAGAGTATGCAGAAAAACCTGCAGGCGTTGGCTCAGGTGGAGCAGGTCGGTGAAACAGATATTGACCGGGCAGCACATCCGTTTGCGCAGCTGCTGGGTGAAATATTTTCCGGCTTAAGCTCAGAAGAGGGGCAGAAAAAAGTTCTGTGGGAATTGGGTTACCAGTTGGGCAGATGGATTTATCTGGCGGATGCTTGGGAGGATCGCCGGGAGGACCAGAAGAAAGGAAATTATAATGTGTTCCTTAAAAAGTTTGCAGAACTTGAGGCGCAGGCAGCAGAAACTGCGGAGTTTAATTTGAAAAGTGCAGTTAATGCAGCCGTTTTGGCTTATGACCTGCTGGATGTGAAACGCAACCGGGGAATTTTGGAGAATATTATGTATCGCGGGATTCCGCGAAAAACAGAAGCAATTTTGCGTGGAGAAAAGGAAAATAGACGACATGGATCCTTATAAAGTATTAGGTGTCAGCCCGTCGGCATCAGATGATGAAATCAAAGCGGCGTATCGCAAACTGGTGAAAAAATACCATCCTGACCGTTATACGGACAGCGCTCTGAAAGAACAGGCTGCAGAAAAAATTAAAGAGATAAATGCCGCTTATGCAGAGATAGAACGTATCCGCAGCGGGAAAAGTACAGAAGGTGCCGGATATGGAAGAGCCTCTTACGGCAGCTATACTGCTTATAGCAATAATCCTAAATATAATGTAGTGCGTGCGCGTATTAACAGCGGAGATCTTAACGGTGCAGAAGCCCTGCTGGACGCAATGCAGGAACAGGATGCGGAGTGGCATTATCTGAAAGGAATTATTTTGCTGCGCAAGGGCTGGCAGGATGGTGCAAGGCAGCATTTTGCCATGGCATATAATATGCAGCCGGATAACAGGGAATACGCCAGAGCATATCAATCCATCAATCAGATGGGCGGATTCCGGAACTTTTATGGCAATACGGCAGAGAGCGATTGCGGTGTCTGCGATGTCTGTACGGGTATGATGCTGTTGGATTTATGCTGTGGCCGGCGCTGTTGCTGAAGGTAAGAAAACGATGAAAGATTTTTCTAAAAAAACATATCAAATCAGTCTGGGAGCAATGTTGACCGTGCTTTCGCTGTTGACGCTCTATTTGTCGGCGGTATTGCCGGCCGGGCAACTGACGCTGTATTTTTTAAGTGCCGTATTTATCGCACCTATGCTTTATGAAAGACAGCCCAGAGCTGCATTTCTGGTTTATGTGACAACCAGTGTGCTGAGCCTGCTGATCATGCCCGGAATGATTCTCAGTTTGCCCTATATTTTGTTATTTGGGCATTATGGCATCGGGAAATATTTGATTGAGGAGAATTGCCATCGCAAACGCGCTTATTTATATAAATGGATTTATTATAACATTTGTATGATATTGATCTATTTCACTTGCTTTCAGGTGGTGGCAGGTGAAGCGCTGCGCAGCCTGGCCTGGCCATGGTTGTTGGTTGGCGCGCAGGTGGCCTTTGTGATATTTGATTTTCTGTATTCTAGAGTAATTGTATTGTATAAACGCTATATTCGCCGGGCATTGATCGGAAACTGAGGGGGAAGAAAATGCTGTATTCCATTTATAAGGTGCTGGCGGCAGGCATGAAATACTGGTTTCTGTGTCTGGCGGTGCTGATTGTAATGCTGCTTATCTCTGTTTCCAAAAAGGAATATCGGGAGCGACGGGCAGTGCTGGGGGAGATCGGCCAGTATGTTGGCTATTTGGAAATTGTGGGTGGATTACCGGAAGCGCAGGGAACGAGAATCGGTGTTGCACGGGATAATACGATTGGCAGCGGCAGAAGTGCGGATATTGTCATCCGACATTCGTCGGTTCAGCGCGCGCATGCATTGTTATATATGCAGAATGGAAAACTGATTCTTTCGCCGTTGGCCAAAGGAATTACACAGATCAACGGCCGACGGGCGAATCAAGCCTATGCAGTGCATACCGGGGACGTCATTTCCTTCGGCAGAGTGGAAACACGGGTGTTTATACGGCCGGAGCTGGAGCAAACCATATGATAAAATTAAGTAAACGAAGTACCAAAGCAATTTTGCTGCTGCAGCAGATTTTTATATTATCGGCCTTTGGATTGTTGACAATCCGAAATGGAGAAGTCGATTGGCTGGCGGCCGGTGTAGGAGCGGCGCTCTGTGTATTCAATTTGCTGCAGTATAACATTTTGAAAGTGGCATTTCGCCATCTGGATCGGTTTGTATTGTTGGCGGCCCAGTTTTTGTGGTCGGTAGGATTAATCGTCATTTATCGTATACGAGCGGATTATGCCATTAAGCAGGGCATTATTTTGATGGGCAGTACCATAGTAATGGTTATTGTAATGCTGATCATCCGCAGCAGTAAAGATTTCGGAAAATGGAATTGGGTATTTATGCTGCTGGCAATTGCACTGTTGGGCAGTACCTTGATTCTTTCGCGAACGATTGGTGGCGCAAAAAACTGGATTGATCTTGGACTGTTTTCTTTTCAGCCCAGCGAATTTGCCAAAATTCTTTTTATCATGGGATCGGCTTATTTTCTTTCTACCAGAGAGAAGCTGTTTTCTTTTATTCCCTATATCGGTTTTGCCGGTATTTGTGTGGTATTGCTGGTGGCGGCCAAAGAGTTAGGAACAGGCCTGCTGCTGAGCGGTACTTTTCTGATTCTTTTCTTTGCGGCAACGGGAAGGGTATTGTTGACGCTGCTGGGAGTAGGAGTGTTTGGAGCAGGCGCTTATGCCAGCTATCATATATTTTCGCATGTGCGGACACGCGTGGAAGTCTGGCTGGATCCGTGGGCGAGTTATAATGATCAGGGGTATCAGATCGTGCAGGGGCTGATGGCGCTGGCCAGCGGCGGTTTATTTGGCGTGGGCCTGGGCAATGGGATGCCAGGGGTAATCCCTGCCAGTCATACAGACTATATTTTCAGTGTGATTGGAGAAGAATTCGGAATTCTCTTTGCCGGAGTAGTGATTGTGTTTTATCTGGTGTTTATTGTACGAGGCATGTTGATTGCACTGAATGCGGAGAATACGTATGATGCGCTGCTGGTTTTTGGCTGTACTTGTATGCTTTCTCTGCAGGGATTTATTATCATTGGCGGAGTGATTAAGCTGATTCCGCTTACAGGTATTACACTTCCTTTTGTCAGTTACGGCGGCAGTTCGCTGCTTTCCTCGATGATACAGCTGGGTATTATTGAAGGTGTGGCTATCAAGAATGGAAAGCGGGAGGAAAAGGAGCTGCGCATGATGGGAGCGGATATGGTATGAAGAACGAACAAAAATTCAGAAACAATATGCGTTTTTCCATGGGCTTTTTTGTGACGCTTTTTATAGTGCTCATGGTATACATGGGCTATTCAGTGATTAAAAACGGTGCAGCCTGGTATGCCACACCGTATAATCCACGCATTGCCAACGCCCGCCAGAATATTAATGGAGGGACGATCTATGATCGCAATGGAGTGGCACTGGCATGGAGCGAAGGGACGACTCGGAAATACCACGAAAATAAATCTATCCGCCGAGCCTGTTCCCATGTGGTAGGCGATATTTATGGGAAAACAATCGGTGCAGAAACTACTTTTGCAAAGTATTTGTACGGATTGGAGGAGGACGTCGCAACTTTATTGGAACAGATTCTCTCAGGGGAGGAGACGGGCGGTCAGGGGCAGGATATTACGCTGACCATTGATGCGGCATTAAGTGAGTATATCTATAAAAAGATGGAAGGGCGCAGAGGTTCAGTTGTCGTTTTGAACTATAAAACGGGTGAAATTCTCGCCAGTGTCAGTATTCTTACTTTTGACCCGATTACGGTGAAGACAGATGAATTGGAGGATTCAGCTTTGGTGGATCGGGCGACGATGGGGCGCTATCCACCCGGTTCAATTATGAAAATTGTCACTGTTTCGGCAGCCATAGAACAGGGCTTGGATCCTACTTATACTTGTACGGGCAGCGATATTATCGGCGGGCAGCCTGTTACCTGCACAAAAGCACATGGGGAACAGAATCTGGAAGAGGCATTTGCCAATTCCTGCAATACCTATTTTGCTAATTTATCGATAAAACTGGGTGGCAGTACTTTAAAAAAGCAAGCAGAAAAATTTGGATTCAATAAGAACTTTGATTACAGTGATTTTACACTTTACCGCAGCAATTTTGAGGTTTCTTCGGAAGAGGGAGATATTGCCTGGGCAGGAATCGGGCAATATAACGATTTAATAACACCTATGCATGCGGCATTGATGGCAGCAACGATTGCCAATGACGGTGTAATGCCTGAGCCGCGGTTGCTGAAGCGTGTGGATGGCAGTGAAGTTTTCCATTGGGGATTGGATAAATCCACCAAAGTACTTTCGCAGGAAACGGCTACAGCCGTTAAGCAAATGATGGGTAAAGTAGTACAGAGCGGGACGGGAACTTCTGCTGCGATTAGCAAATCAACCGTTTATGGAAAGACGGGAACAGCCGAGTATATGGAAAATGGGGAAATCAAAAATCATTCCTGGTTTGTAGGTTTTTTGGGAGAAGAACATCCCTATGCGGTGGCAGTGTTGTTTGAAGGCGCCGGTTATGGCTCTGCGCATGCGGCACCGGTTGCGGCGGATATTTTTGAATATTTGATTGGGTAAGGAGTAGAAAATGAAGCTGTACAGCAGCACAGTGGAAGAAAAACTGAAAACTCTGCCTGACGATCCGGGTGTTTATTTGATGCGAAATGCGCAGGGAACCATCATTTATGTAGGGAAAGCGCGGGTGCTGAAAAACCGGGTACGCCAGTATTTTGGCGTGGGTGCTCAAAAAATTTCTAAAACGGCGGCAATGGTGAGTCAGATTGCAGATTTTGAATACATCATTACCGACAGCGAAAAGGAAGCGTTGATTTTAGAATGCAATCTCATCAAGGAATATCAGCCGCATTACAATATTCTGCTGAAAGATGGTAAACATTATCCTTATGCAAAAGTGGATTTGAAGAAAGACTATCCGATTATTGAAATTGTGCGCAAAGTGGAACGAGATGGGGCTAAATATTTTGGCCCTTATCTGGAGGCATATTCCATACGGGAGATGCTGGACGCAATTTATAAGCTTTTTCCTTTGCGAAGCTGTAAAAAGGAACTCGAGGTAAACGGCCGCAAAGAGCGCCCTTGCCTCAATTATCAGATGGGAAGATGCATGGGACCATGTGCCCATAAGATTTCTAAAGCAGCATATCGGGAGATTGTCGATGGTGTGCTGGAATTCCTGGCAGGAAATTACAAACAATTGGAGCAGCAGCTGAAAACGGATATGTTGGAGGCTTCTGCGAAAATGGACTACGAAAAAGCGGCAGCCTACCGGGATAAGCTGCGCATTTTGGAACGGGTAAAACAAAAACAGAAGGCGGGATTTCCCGATCTGAATGACAGGGATATTTTTGCAGCGGTGCTGGGAGAAAAATATGGTGCGGTGCAGGCGTTTTTTGTGCGCAAAGGTAAAATTACCGGAGCGAAACGCTTCTTTATGGAGGAACCCGGCAGCAAAGAAGAACTGATAGAAGGCTTTTTAAAACAATACTATATGGATGTGGGGTATATTCCCAAGCGGATTTATGTCAATGCATTTCCGGAAGACCATGCATTGCTGAATGAATGGCTGACGGATTTAGGCGGGCACAAGGTCGAATTGATCTTACCGCAGCGCGGAGAACATAAAAAATTGGCAGACATGGCGGAGAAAAATGCCCGGGAAGCATTAAAGCGCAAAGAGCAAAGCGAGATTCGAGCATATGAGCGCAGTGTGGGTGCTGCCAAAAAACTGGGCGAGATATTGGGCATTGGCTATATCCGACGTATGGAATGCTATGATATTTCCAATACACAGGGAACGGATTCCGTAGCCTCTATGGTCGTTTTTATCGACGGCAAGCCGGATAAAAAGGAATATCGCCGTTTCCGTATTAAAACGGTACAGGGAGCTAATGACTTTGCTTCTATGGCAGAAGCTTTAGAGCGCCGGATTCGGGAAGGATTTAAGGCAGAGGACAAAGAACGGGGATTCGGGGCGGTACCGGATCTGATTGTGGTAGATGGTGGAAAAGGGCAATTGAGCAGTTCGGTTGCCATATTGGAATCATTGGGAATGGAAGATATACATATTGTCGGCCTTGCAAAACGGGAAGAGGAAATTTTTCTGCCCGAACGGGATCAAAGTATTTTATTGGATAAGAATTCGCCGGAACTGGGTTTGATTACGGCAATTCGTGACGAAGCACATCGTTTTGCCATTACGTATCATCGTTCTTTGCGGGAGAAGCGGACGATTGCCTCTGAGCTGGATAAAATCAAAGGCGTTGGGCCTAAGCGCAGGCAGGCACTGCTGCAGGCGTTTGGCGATGTAGAGACGATCCGTGGCGCCAGAATTGATGATTTGGCTGCGGTGCCGGGGGTAGATATTACTACAGCCCGTGAAATTTACAAATATTTTAATGCGTAAAAAGCGAATTATTTTAAAAAAATATTTTTCTGATCGATTGATGCTTTACTTTATAAAAATTATGCGTTATGATAGGTAAAGAAAAATCAATAGGAGAACCCCATGAAAAACGCAATCGTTTTTGCAGCTGGATACTTTTATTATTACTTTTACTTTATGTTTCACAAAGTAAGAGTGATTTTTGCTGCTAAAAATGGGGTGTATGCATGATAAACAAAGAAAAGCATAGGGCTTCGCAGTGAAATCACTGAGAAGCCTTTTTTATTGCGGAGGAGAGAGCAGTATGATAGCAGTTTTAAAACAAGGTGTATCCAAACAACAAGTAGAGAATCTGATCACATGGTTTCGCAGCAGAGGGTTGGATGTCCATATTTCTGAAGGAAAGTTTCAAACAATCATTGGTCTGATCGGCGATACCAGCAAGGTAGATATTGATCTTTTGAATGGATTGGAAATCATTGAATCGGTAAAACGCATTTCAGATCCGTTTAAGAGTGCGAACCGCAAGTTCCATCCGGATGATACGGTAATTGATATTGCAGGCCATAAAATCGGAGGCGGAAACTTCCAATTTATTGCAGGCCCTTGCTCGGTAGAAACGCATGACCAGATTCTGGAAGTGGCGCAGGGAGTCAAGGCGGCCGGAGCCAATTTGCTGCGCGGTGGCGCATTCAAACCACGCACTTCGCCTTATGATTTCCAGGGGCTGAAAGGAGAAGGCATCGAATTGCTTTTGGAAGCCAAGAAAAAAACCGGTATGCCTATCGTTACCGAGATTATGAATATTAATAACCTGGATTTGTATGAACAAGTGGATATCACTTCTGTCGGGGAGCGAAATTTGAAGAACTTTGAATTGTTGTAGACACCG
>CAMEMG010000073.1:0-7604 GCA_945927325.1 uncultured Clostridia bacterium
GAAATCGTATGCCAATGCGCAGCCGCTTGACCCTTCAAGCAAAGAAATTTCAACAGATGAAATGGGCATTTTCCCAAAGCATATCCTGGAAGACGCGCGCAGCATACGCGGCAATCATCCGCTCAATTCTTTTACGGCACTGGGCAGGCATGCACATGCGCTGGTGCATACGCAGACCCCCTGCAACGTATATGCACCTCTAAAACAGCTTTGTGCGGCAGGCGGTTACATTCTGCTGATGGGAGTCGGGCTGAATCGTGCCACCATACTGCACTATGCCGAGCAAATTGCCGGAAGGAGGCCTTTTATCCGTTGGAGTTTCGATCGGAATGGAGAAATCATGCCAGTATCGGCAGGAGGCTGTTCGGAAGGTTTTGCGTGCTTTCAGCCCGTGCTGCGCAGACACGCCAAAAGTATACGCGTCGCCAACAGCGAATGGCACTGTTATAAAGCCGCGGAGATGGTTGAACGCTGCGCTGCCGCCATTCGCACCAATCCACATATGACCCATTGCGCCGATGCGCATTGTGACCGATGCCGTGATGCTATACGCGGCTGCCCGCTTTTAGATGCTGTGCTCCGGGCACGCGGCTTCCACTGAATCCTCCTTTTTATCCGCATGGCACAAAAACTGTTTTTCCAGCAATTCGCTACCGGGCATAAAAAATGGCAGGACCTCTTGTCCTGCCATTTTTCTACTGCAAACAACTGCAGAAAGTTATGCCTCTTCTTCAAACATCTCCACGCCTACTCCACAAAGAGGGCATTCGAAACCTTCGGGAAGATCATCCCATTTGGTGCCGGGTGCAATGCCGTTATCTGGATCGCCCAGTTCTTCATCATAGACATAGCCGCATACAGTGCATACATATTTCATAACCGTTTCTCCTTACATGCTCTTATTTCATAGGATATGCAACGACATCCTATTTATCCCACAAAATTACTTTTCCTGCCCGCAGGGTAGCCGGCAGATCAATCAACCGCTGATTGGCGGAACCGCGAAAGCGAAGCGAAATATCTTTTTGCGCCTCGATAAAGGGGCCATCCACCAGCACATCGATACACTGCAGCAGGCGGTCGGTTTGCTCACAGCGCACGCGCCCCGGCTGCAACAGATGTTCCTCCAGCACATATCCAGTATAACACCAAATGCTCTTTTGCGGATAGTGCATTTTTACAGTTTCCACCAGAGGCAGCAGCCCTTGCTGATTCTGCGGCTCAAAAGGTTCGCCGCCGAGGAGGGAAAGTCCGTTGATATAGGAAGGGGCCAATGCCTGCAGAATCTCCTCCTGCGTCTGCTGCGTAAAGGGTTTGCCGTAAGTAAAGCTCCAGGTTTCCGCATTAAAGCAGTTTTTGCAATGGCGGGTACAACCCGAGACAAACAGCGATACCCGCACTCCGATACCATTGGCGATATCCGTCTTTTTAATCGCTCCGTAATACATGGCGGCTCCTTACAGATGCAGAACGCGTTCTTTAATCTCCTGCGTCCGCCCCTGATTCCAGAACTGCGTGCCGATATAGCCGCAAGTACGCCGTGCCACATTCAACTTGCTCTGATCACGGTTGCCGCATTTGGGGCATTCCCAAACCAGCTTACCATCGGCATCTTCCACAATGCTGATTTCTCCGTCAAACCCGCACTCCTGGCAATAGTCGCTCTTGGTATTGAGCTCTGCATAGATAATATTATCATAGATAAATTTCATTACCTGCAGCACTGCTTCCAGATTGTTCTGCATATTGGGCACTTCCACATAGCTGATAGCTCCGCCCGGCGAGAGATGCTGGAACTGCGCTTCAAAGCCCAGTTTACTGAAGGCATCGATCGGCTCGGTCACATGTACATGATAGCTGTTGGTAACATAGTTTTTATCGGTAACGCCTTCAATAATGCCAAAACGTTTCTGCAGGCACTTGGCGAATTTATAGGTTGTGCTTTCCAAGGGCGTTCCATAGAGGCTGAAATCGATATTATGCTGTGCTTTCCATTTGCGGCAGGCCTCATTTAGATAATCCATAATCTGCAATGCAAACGGCGTTGCCGAAGGATCGGTATGGCTCTTGCCGGTCATATAGCGCACGCACTCATATAATCCCGCATAGCCCAGAGAAATCGTGGAATAACCGCCATACAGCAATTCATCAATAGGATGCCCCTTAGGCAGGCGCGCCAACGCACCATACTGCCAAAGGATGGGCGCCGCATCCGAAAGGGTTCCTTTCAGGCGCTCATGCCGGCACATTAAAGCTTTATGGCAAATTTCCAACCGTTCATCAAATACTCTCCAGAATTTTTCCAAATCACCGCCGGAGGTCAGTGCGATATCCACCAGGTTCACCGTCACTACGCCCTGATTGAAGCGGCCGTAATACTTGGGGTTCCCATCCTTATCCACATAAGGCGTCAGGAAACTGCGGCAGCCCATGCAGGTATAGCAATGCCCTTCCCCGTTTTTATCCACTTTGAGCTCCAACATTTTCTTTTCGGAAATATAGTCGGGCACCATGCGGCGGGCTGTGCATTTTGCAGCCAGTTTGGTCAGATAATAATAAGGCGAATCCTCATGAATGTTATCCTCTTCCAACACATAGATGAGCTTGGGGAAAGCAGGCGTAATCCAAACACCGCTCTCGTTTTTTACGCCCTCATAGCGTTGCAGCAGAACTTCTTCGATGATTACGGCGAGGTCCTTCTTTTCCTGTTCACTGCGCGCTTCATTGAGATACATAAAGACAGTCACAAACGGAGCCTGTCCGTTGGTGGTCATCAGGGTCACCACCTGATACTGGATGGTCTGTACTCCCTTTTTGATTTCATCACGCAGCCGTTTTTCCACAATCTGCGTAATCACTTCCTCACCCGGCTGCCCCTGCATGGCCGCAGCCTCTTCCAGCACCTGTTTGCGGATACGCTCGCGGGAGATCTGTACAAAGGGCGCCAGATGCGTCAGGCTGATGCTCTGGCCGCCATACTGATTGCTGGCCACCTGCGCGATGATCTGCGTTGCAATATTGCATGCGGTGGAAAAGCTATGCGGCTTTTCAATCAGCGTACCGCTGATGACCGTGCCGTTCTGCAGCATATCTTCCAGGTTGACCAGGTCGCAGTTATGCATATGCTGGGCATAATAGTCCATATCGTGAAAATGAATCAGGCCGTTTTCATGTGCCTCTACTACATCGGCAGGCAACAACAGGCGGCGGGCGATATCCTTGCTCACTTCGCCGGCCATATAGTCGCGCTGAACGCTGTTCACCGTGGGATTCTTATTGGCATTCTCCTGCTTGACCTCTTCATTATTGCACTCGATCAGGCTGAGGATCTGATTATCTGTCGTATTGGATTTACGAACCAAAGCCCGTGTATAACGATATTTGATATACCGCTTAGCCACTTCAAAAGCACCGTGGGCCATAATCTGGTTTTCCACCAGATCCTGTATCTCCTCCACCGAAGGAGCGCGATGCAATGCCAGGCAGCTTTGCTCCACATTTGAAGCAATCTGGCGAATTTGATCTGCCGTAAGCTCCATGCTGGTTTCATCTGCATTATTGGCCTTTTCTACCGCTGCAATGATCTTGGAAATATCGAAAACGACTTCTGTCCCATCCCGCTTAATTACTTTCATAAATCACACTTCTTTCCTGATTATAATATACAAATTTTATATGAATCCATCCCGCTCATTTTACAGAGTGGTACCGACTCTCGTGTTGCTGTTATCTATCATATCACATTCGCATCGGGAATGGTGTTGCTTCTGCAACATTTCCATAAAAAAATATACCACATATGGCATATGTATTTTATCAAACACCCCACCCGTGGTATATTTACTGCAAACAAAGAGCCGGGAATTTGCCCGGCTCCTTTCATTTCTGCTGAAACACAAGCTTTTACTCTTTATAAACCAGATCTCCTCCGGAAACGACATCCTTTTTACAACCGGAAGCAGCCTTTCCGATGCAGCCTGTCAACTCAAATGCATGCTTTGCAAAATCATAAGTCGCATCGTGTACAACCTTATAGAAGAATCTTGCATCCGGATCGGGCAAAGCCGCTTTGATGATAGCATTATTGGTTGCAATCATAACGTCGGTCACGATATTCACTTTGGTGATACCCATGGTGCAGGCCTTGCTGATATTTTCATCACCCGAACCGGAACCGCCATGCAATACCAACGGTTTGCCGCAAGCGGCATTGATATCCTTCAAACGCTCAAAATCAATATGCGGTGTGCCGACATAAACGCCATGTGCCGTGCCGACAGCAACTGCCAGGCAATCAACGTCAGTCAGCTCAAAAAACTTTTTAGCCTCTTCAGGGTTGGTCAGCGCAGAAACGCCATCTACCGCATAATTATCCCCCTGACCGACATGCCCCAGCTCCGCTTCGATGCTAACACCGGCTGCATGGGCAATTTTAGCCAGCAACGAAACCTCTGCCACGTTTTCTTCAAAGGATTTAACGGAACGGTCAGCCATAATGGCAGAGCAACCTGTTTTTATGCCCATTACGCAATCTTCAAAAGTAGGGCTGTGATCCAGGCAGAGCGCCACCGGAATATCCACTTCTTCAGCAAAGCGCTTCACCATATAGTGGTTGAACATCGCGTCGCCCCTGTTACCTGTCAGGAAAATGAGCGGGGAATTGGTAGCTGCAGCAGCCTCAATGGTCGCACGGATCTGCACTTCATTCTGGCTGGGCAGTGCAGGTACTGCATAACCGCCGGCATAAGCGCGGTCGACAATCTCCTTCATTGGTACAAACATCTGAAATTCCTCCTAATTTGCCGCACATGAAACATGTGCCCTATCTAATATTCAATTTCTATACTATAGTATTCGGCGGGAGATGTCAATATTGCCGGCCGCATCGCCTGCTTCCCATTATGGCAGTTTTTCTCCCGTTTTCGCCGCTTTTGACGGCTTTTCTGTCAATGCATCGGGCAAAAAAATTTTAAATGCACTGGGCAATGCGATTTGCTTTCCCAACGCATCGGCATCTGCCCACTCCAGCCCGGGCGCTTCTGCGGCACAACGAATGAAAAACCCCTGCATCTGCCATTCCACATGCGTAAAAATATGCGTGCGCTGCAGCATCTGCTCCAACCGGACAGGCTGTACTCCCAGCGCCTGTGCCGCATCCAGCGCCTGTTGTGCATTCAGATGTCCGTCCAGATTGGGAAATTCCCATAGCCCGGCCAGAAGTCCTTCATATGGGCGGCGGCGCACTGCAATGTTCTTTCCGCATTGCAATAACAGCACCGTTTTTTTCTCAACCCTGCGCCGTTGCTTGGGCAGCCGCCGCGGCAACAGCATTGGCACACCCTGCCGCTGCGCACTGCATACCTGCTGCAGCGGACAACACAAGCACTGAGGCTGCCCTGCCGGCGGACAGACAGTCGCCCCCAATTCGATCAACCCCTGTTCAAATCCATTGCAGTCATCAAGAGGATAGCAGCTCCGCAAACAGCTTTCCATCTCCCGCCGCACCTCCGGGCGCTCAATCGGGCGAAAGTCTCCCATCAGACGCGTCAACACCCGCAATACATTGCCATCTACCGCCGGCTCCGGCTGATTAAAGCAAATAGAGGCAATCGCTCCCGCCGTATAGGCACCGATTCCGGGCAGCGCCCGAATTTCCTTTATATCCCGCGGGAATACGCCGCCATGCTCCCGCAAAATAACCTGTGCTGCCCGTTGCAGATTGCGCGCCCTGCTATAATAGCCCAGCCCTTCCCAAAGTTTGAGTACCTTTTCTTCCTTTGCTGCAGCCAAATCCGCAATAGTAGGCAGTTCCTGCAAAAACCGCAGGTAATAGGGAATCACCGCCGCTGCCCGCGTCTGCTGCAACATGATTTCGGAAAGCCAGATATGATATGGCTCCCGATCCTGCCGCCAGGGAAAAATCCGGGCATTCTGATGATACCAGGCAGGCACAGTTTTCGGCAAAAATGCATAAGCGGCTTTCTTATGCGCTTCCACCTGCTCAACTTCAGCCCGCATGCGCCCCACATATTGCTCTGCCGGTAAGCCCGCCTGCACTGCCTGCAATTGCGAAATCAAAAAACCGTAAAACAGCTGCCCCTTTTCCGCCCATAAAGGTGCTGCCTGAAGCGGAATGCATTGCGCAGCACCCGGAATCTGTCTCACAAAACCCCACAGTTGCAGAAACAGATCTGCTTCCTGTTCTGCCTGCGGCTGCAGTTGTGCAATATCTACCAAAATCTGCCTGACCTGATTTGCAGAGGCGTCAAAAAGCAGCGCAGCAACGCGCTCAGCTTCCTGCTCTGTTTCCGCATCCGCATGGTTGGTCAGCGAGCGATATATCTTCCACTCCATGGTGCCCCCTTCCCGGTTCTTTTCCGTTTTTTATGCGGCTATACTATACCATATCCCACAAAAGGAAGCAAAGGTACTTTTTTCCCTGCTCGCAATTCTCCGGCCAAGGCCGCCTATGTTTCGATAAAAAAAGCACCCAAGGGTGCTTTTTCCATTTGCACATTGTCACAGCGCTGCAGAGCGTATATAATCCGCCAGTTCCTGCAGCATGGGATCTACTTGCTGCCCTGCCGCCTTTGCCAGACGATCGGCCATTTCATCCGCCACAAAACGACCGCCCAGCAATGCTTCTGCGATGCGCCGGGTCACTGTTGTATCCAGCGCGTCGGAATAAACGCGCAGCTCTGTAATTTTGCCCTGTTCCAGCCCAAACAGCAGCTGAATTTCTCCAAATGAAAGGCGCTCTTCCAACTGATAGTCAAACTTCGGTGCTTTTCCCAAACGCCATTCCCAGGAGGACTGTTCTTCATAAAGGGCGCGAATTTCCTCCTGCGCAGCCGCATCAAAGACGTACTCCTGATAAGCGCCGTACTCTCGCGCAAAGTTATCTTTCAAGGCCTGTTGTACCTGTTCCACAGAAATCTGCGGGCACAGCTCTGCCAGGTTGCATACTCTGGCTCGAACAGAAGTAACTCCTTTGGATTGAATCTTCTTTTTGGAAACGTTCAGGTAATTTCCCAATCTCGAAAGATCCGCATTGACCAGAATCGTACCATGATGGCCGCGCATTCCGCGGGAAACACCAAATGCATTGCCCGAAAACTTTTTGCCATCGATCGTAATATCATTGCGCCCGGAAAGCTCTGCTTTGAGGCCAAATTGCGCCACCGTCTGCACAATTACGCCCATCTGGCGCTGCAAATCATAATTTCCCTCCCCCATAATGAAAGAGAAATTCAAATTACCCCGGTCATGAAAGACAGCGCCGCCGCCCGTATGCCGGCGCACCAATTGGACGCCATCGCGATCCATTGCTTCCAAGTTACATTCTTTCCACGCGTTCTGATTTTTGCCGATAATCACTGCGTTTTCATTGATATAAAAATACAGCATGATATCCCCTGCGCCCAGATGTTCCAGAAAATATCGATCGACCGCAAGGTTGCGCCATCCATCCCCGCTGGGGCTCTGATAAAAGTAAACTGCCATACTGCACTCCTTCCAAAATTCACTTCCTTTATTATAAGAAATTTTTTCTGCAAAGCAATACAAATCTCATAAAGAAAACTGTTGACAAGGGCAGGTAAATC
>CAMEMG010000074.1:0-7392 GCA_945927325.1 uncultured Clostridia bacterium
AAAAATATTCTGAATAGAAGCCGAGACAAGGAAGTACTGCTGCTTCAGACGCAAAGATTTCCCTTCAAAATGATTATCTGCCGGATACAGCACTTTGGAAATCATCTCTGCCGAAGTATTTTCCAGTGCAGCCCGTGCATAATCTCCATTGGCAAAAGATTCCATATCAAAATTGCGGATATCTCTGGATCGCCACAGGCGCAATAAAGCAACCGCCGGAGAATTTTCTCCCGAAATCATCATATCATAAGGAACGGCCTCGACTTCTTCGTAATCCAGATGCTTAACTTTTAGTCCCTCAGACGTCCACTGTTCTTCGATTCTTCCGTTAAAACGCACCTGGAAAGAAATATCTGTCCGCGGTACCAGCCAGACCTGCCCGCCCGGCAGCCAGATATCCGGCATTTCTATCTGCCATCCGTCTACCAGTTTCTGCCGAAACAAACCATATTCAAAGCGAATAGAAAATCCTGTTGCCGCATAGCCCAGAGTCGCCAACGAATCCATATAGCAGGCTGCCAACCGGCCTAGCCCGCCATTGCCCAGCCCTGCATCCGGCTCTTGCTCATACAGGTCTTCCAAATCGACAGATATATCCCGAAGGGCTTCCTGAAACACATCAGTCAACCCAAGATTATACAGGTTATTTTTAAGCGATCGGCCTACCAAAAACTCCATGCATAAGTAGTACACCTGCTTTGCATCCTGATCATTTGCTTTACTGCGGAATTGACTGCGCTTTTCCAGCAGCAATTCCCGCACCACCATAGCCGAAGCTTTATATAACTGCTCCGGCGACGCCTTCTCCAACTTACATCCAAAATAGATGGAGAGCGTTTCCCGCAATTTCTGCGTTACGTCTTCTTTTGTCATGTGTATCATGAATCTCTTTTCACTCGCTTTCTGCTCACCTTAACTTCCGACTCGGCTTAACTGCTTGGTTGCAGGTTATCATACAGTTCTACGTATTCCTGCGCCGATTTTGTCCAACTGAAATCCTGCTCCATTGCATGCTTGCATAATGCTTGCCATGCATCCTGATCCTGATAAACTTCCAGTGCACGATACAATGCCTGCAGCAAAGCTTCTGTCGTATATGCACCAAAACGGAATCCAAATCCCTGCTGCGCATAGTCAATAATGGAATCCCGCAAACCACCAGTAGCTCTTACCACCGGAACCGTACCATAGCGGCAAGCAATCATCTGTGCCAGGCCACAGGGTTCACTCTTGGAAGGCATCAGGAACAAATCGGCTCCCGCATAAATCTTGCGTGAGAGATCGTTGCTATATGTAATCATAGCGGCAATCTTGCCGGGATAACGGCTTTGCAGCGAGCGCAGCCAATCTTCATAGCGCACATCTCCCTTACCCAGCACAACCATTTGGACCTGCCCCTGCAACATTTGCTCTGCAGCCTGACAAATTAATTCTACACCTTTATGGGAAGCCAGTCTACTGACTACTGCAATCAACGGCACATCCGGTTCGCAGGGAAGCCCTGCCAGCTTTTGCAGTTCCGCTTTGTTTACCGATTTTCCGGAAAAATCTTTTTCCGAATAGTTTTGAAAAATAGCCGGATCTTTCCTCGGATCATATCCATCTACATGGATTCCATTCAAAATGCCCCGCATCTTATGGCTGTTGCGGCGAATGATTGCCTCCAAACCATGGGCATACTCCGCGCTATGCAATTCCTGCGCATAGGAAGGGCTGACTGTGCTGATGATATCCGAGCACTCCAGTGCTCCCTTCATCAGATTCAGGCAACCGTCATATTCCAGAGCCGGCAACGCTTCCGGCGGTAAAGCAAAAACGTCTCCCAAAATCTCTTTTCCGTATTTTCCCTGATATTCCACGTTGTGTATAGTGAAAACAGTTCTTACCTGCGGATAATGGTAGCGATAAGTTAAATAGACCGGCAACAGTGCACACTGCCAATCGTGCGCATGCAAAATATCTGGCTGAAAATCCATCAACGGCAAGCAGTCAAGCACTGCCTTGCAGAAAAATGCATAGCGCTCCCCATCATCATAATAGCCATAAAGGCCATTATTGCGCCGAAAATAATATTCATTATCAATGAAATAATAGATCACACCATCTTTTTCCAGGCGGAAAAGGCCGCAATATTGCTCTCTCCAGGCCAATTCCACTTGTCTGCTGCCTATGAACTGCATCTGTTCCCGCCAGCACTGCTCAATCTCTCCATATAACGGCAGCACCACACGTATATCATACTTCCCTGTATGATACAATGCACCCGGCAGCGAACCGGCTACTTCTCCGAGCCCGCCGGTAGCTGCAAAGGGCAGTACTTCTGCAGCCGCAAATAATATTTTCTTTTTCATGAAAGCCCACCCCTTTTCAAATCAGACTGTCTTTATTGATAAAAAATGGATGTGTGGCATACCCGGAAAGCGTACGCCCATCCTTGATTACCACTCGTTTATCCGTCACCACGTAATTCAGGGAAACATTATCACCCGTTACGGCATCCTGCATTAATACACTGTTGCGTACCACTGTGTTGCGGCCAATCTTAACACCGCGGAAGAGCACAGAATTTTCTACCGTCCCTTCAATTACACAGCCATCGGCCACCATGGAATTTTTCACGCTTGCTTCGCTGCCATACTTTGTCGGGGAAGAGTCTTTTACTTTTGTAAAAATAGGCCGATCTTCATTATCGAACAATTCCTTGCGAACTGAACGATCCAACAGCTCCATATTCCCTTCCATATAAGATTCCATAGAATCAATACAGCAATAATATCCGGTATGCTCAAACCCCTGAATGTTGACCGTATCCAGGTTAGGCACCAATACATCTTTGGTCAGGCTGGAATAACCATGCGCAATGGCATCCTCTACAATGCCCAACAGATATTCGCGCCCGACAATCCAGATATCCATCGAGAGATTTACCTCACCCTGAGCTCCCTGATACACAGCAATATCCTGCACTCGCCCAGCTGCATCCATCTTAAGGATCTTGTTCATTCGTTTGGATTCATTCTCCAAAAAGGCCTTTTTATAAATCACAGTCAAATCCGCACCACTTTGTGCATGCTGCCGCAGAGCTGCTGCCAAATCAAAATTGGCCAGAATATCGCAATCTGCCATTACCACATACTGCTCACTGGATTTGCGCAGAATTCCCAGGACGCCTTTCAAAGCTTCCAGTCGATTGGTATACAGTGCGTTATTATCCGCATGCCCAAAGGGAGGCAATACCATCAAACCTCCGGTTTTACGGTCCAAGTCCCAGTCCTTACCGCGTCCGATATGGTTCATCAAGCTCTGGTAATTCGTCTTCGTGATAACGCCAATCGTCTCCAGCCCTGCATTCACCATAGTAGAGAGTATAAAATCGATCAGACGATAGCGTCCACCAAAAGGAATCGAGGCCATCGTGCGCCCACGCGTCAGCTCCGGGACAGTATGATCATGTATATTCGAAAAAATAATACCGATTGCAGACATAGTATCCTCCTTATTTCATATCCTCTGTGACCATCTCGCCAGATTCCACAACCGTCTTTTTTCCAATGGAGATACCGCTTGCTACCACAGCAATGCCCTTTGCATCCTGCATATTTTCGCCAACACGAGCATTTTCTCCTACCACAACATTAGAATCCAGTATGCTGTATTCTACACGGGCCCCGGCTTTAATCGTACAATTGCTCATGACTACACTATCGCGGATAACGGCTCCTTTTTCCACTGTGATATTGGAAAACAGCACCGAGTTTTCTACAGTACCGTAGATTTCGCAGCCTTCTGCCAATACGCTGCTGCGCACCTTGGCTTCTTCTCCCACATAATGGGGGTTTTCCGGCGTATGACGGTAATAGATCTTCCAATTGGGGTCGCCCAATTCCAATACAGGCCGTTCTCCCAACAAATCCATATTCGCTTCCCAAAGAGATGAAATAGTCCCGACGTCCTTCCAATAGCCGCTGAATTCATAAGCAAACAGTCGTTTCCCATCTTTCAGCATGGAAGGAATAATATTTTTGCCGAAATCTTTCGCCGACTTTTTATCTTCCTCATCTGCCTTCAAATATTGGAATAATGCTTCTTTGCTGAAAATATAGACACCCATGGAAGCTTTGGTGCTCTTCGGCTTTGCCGGCTTCTCTTCAAATTGATAAATGCGATTTTCTTCATCGGTATTCATAATACCAAAACGGCTGGCTTCCTTGAGCGGTACTTCGATGACGGCAATGGTGCAATCAGCCTGCTTCTCTTTATGAAATTCCAGCATTTTTGCATAATCCATTTTATAAATATGGTCACCTGAAAGAATCAGCACATAATCGGGGTCATAACGCTCAATAAATCCCATATTTTGATAAATAGCGTTAGCGGTTCCTTTATACCAGTCGCCGCCACGGCTCCGCTGATAAGGTGGAAGAATGTGCACGCCTCCATAAGTGCGATCCAAATCCCACGGTTCTCCATTGCCAATATAGTCATTCAGTTCCAACGGCTGATACTGCGTCAGAACGCCGACCGTATCAATACCGGAATTGATGCAATTGGAAAGCGGAAAATCAATAATACGATATTTGCTTCCAAAAGAGACTGCCGGCTTCGCCACTTTAGATGTCAACGCATACAGTCGACTTCCCTGCCCGCCTGCCAGCAACATTGCCACACATTGTTTTTTTCGCATACTTCATGCCTGCCTTTCCCTACTACCATTTGGAATCATTTTTTATAACGCCGCTGCCTGCGCCCGGGTAAGAGACGTTCTTTTTCCCAAATCACCGCGCCC
Source organism: uncultured Clostridia bacterium (assembly GCA_945927325.1). Taxonomy (GTDB): domain Bacteria; phylum Bacillota; class Clostridia; order Christensenellales; family Christensenellaceae; genus QANA01. The sequence continues at coordinate 4,787 of CAMEMG010000074.1, forward strand.
AACGGCGGCAGCGTAATTTCTCCATAATAACTGCCATCTTCCTTTTTCAACGGCAAAATATCCTCCACTTGCGTGCCTACCCCGCCGAATCTGCTTTCTTCCGAATTCAAAAGGCAGCGGTAAACAGCCTGACCGGGCAGCGAAATCTGATAATGTTCCCGCAGCACCGGTGAAAAGTTAATCGCAATTAAAAGTTCTTTCCCCCGGCGATCCATCCGCCGGTATACATAACTGTTATTTTCCCGATCATCCGCTTGCACCCATTGGAACCCCTCCCAATCCTGATCGTTTTCCCAAAGCTGCGATTTTTGCAAGTAAAGCAGATTGAGTTCTCTGCAAAAATCTCTCAGTTGGCGATGCTTTTCATAATCCAGCAACAGGAAATCCAATCCTTCTCGGTAGGCCCATTCCTTGAATTGGCCGAATTCCGAACCCATAAACATCAGCTTTTTTCCGGGCCGCGTCATCATAAATGTTAGAAATGCCCGGTCGTTAGCAAATTTCAAATCATATTCTCCCGGCATCTTATCCAACAGAGAACGCTTTCCATGTACTACCTCATCATGTGAAATCGGCAGAATATAGTTTTCACTGAAAGCATACATCAAGGGGAACGTCAATTTCTCATGGTCATACTTGCGGAAGAAAGGGTCTGTCTGCATATAGGCCAGCGAATCATTCATCCAGCCCATATCCCACTTGAAATTGAAGCCCAAGCCGCCTTTTTCGGGTGGCTGCGTCACCATAGGCCAGGCTGTAGACTCCTCCGCTATCGTCAGTGCATAAGGATAGGCTGTCAGAACTTCCCTATTCAGTGTTTTCAAAAATTCCGCCGCCTCTAAATTTTCCCTTCCTCCATGCCGGTTAGGCGCCCATTCGCCTTCTTTTTTATCGTAATCCAAGTAGAGCATGGCTGCTACTGCATCCACACGCAGCCCGTCAACATGATATTTTTCCAGCCAGAACATAGCATTGGAAACCAGAAAAGAGATAACTTCCGGGCGGCCAAAATCAAAGATGCGCGTCCCCCAACCCTTATGCTCCTGCCGCAGGGGATTGGCATCCTCATACAACGGATAACCATCAAATTCAATAAGCCCGTGCGCGTCTTTTGGAAAATGCGCCGGCACCCAATCCAGAATGACGCCCAAACCGCTTTGATGCGCTTTTTCCACAAAGTAGCGGAAATCCTCCGGCGTACCATAACGAGCTGTAACACTGTAATATCCGCAAACCTGATACCCCCAGGAGCCATCGAACGGATATTCCATCAGCGGCAACAGTTCCAAATGCGTATATCCCATGGATTTTGCGTAAGGGATCAACATATCCGCATATTCCCGATAAGTAAACGACGTACCATCCTGCCGCTTTTTCCAGGAACCCAGATGCACCTCGTAAATATTCATCGGTGATGCATAGGGATTTTGTTGTTTCCTCCACCGCATATAGCTTTCATCCTGCCACGCATAGGATGCATCCATGTCATAATATTTGGAAGCAGTTCCCTCCTGCGTTTCACTATAAAAAGCGAAAGGATCTGCTTTAAAGAGAATCTTTCCTTTCTGCGTTTCTATAGCATATTTATATAATGCATAAGGAGCGACCTCTTTCAGGAAAACTTCCCAGATCCCCTGCTCTGTCAGGCGCTCCATAGGTATTGTCCCCGGTTGCCAGGCATTGAAATCTCCTACCAGGCTCACTGCTTTTGCCCGCGGTGCCCACACCCGGAAATATACGCCCTGAACGCCGTCTTTTATGCCCGGATGTGCTCCAAAAAATTCATAGGCCCGAAAATTTCTTCCCTGATGAAACAGGTAGCAGGGCAGCTCCCATAATTGTTGCTGCATTCCCAATGCCTCCTCCGCCAAATTCTTTTGTCGATTGTTGGACTCTTTATTATAAATTCTGTTTTTTTTGCCGTTTCCCTGCCAAAAAGAACAATATTTATTATTTCTTTTTTGTCTTATTTTCGTAAAAAGTCAGTAATAACTTTTGTTATTAAAGCTAAAAAGCATTTTTACTGAAATTCCCATCTCAATTTATAAGCATAGGTAAAAACCTATGATTCTTTTTTCAGGCAAGCTTTGTATACATATATATGCTTGTAACTTTCCACTTTATGCCGGTATCAGCTAAACAAAATTGCCTGTAGATAATTCGGGAAGCGCCGCTTTATTCCTGCCCGTTTTGTTTCGCTTGACAAAACTCGAAATTTTAACACAAAAAAAGCACAGGAGATTCCTGTGCTTTAAACATATTCTTTTAACTATTTTTCTCAGAAAAAGCAAATGCGTCATGAATCGCATTCACTGTGCGCTCAAAATCTTCATTTTTCACGCCTACAATGATATTCATCTCACTGGAGCCCTGATCAATCATACGCACATTGATATTGGCTTTGGCCATTGCCGCAAACAGAGTAGCTGCCGTGCCAATGCTTTCCCGCATACGCTTACCGACTGTTGCAATCAGAGCCAGATTACGCACAATTTCTACGCTATCCGGTTCACAAGTGCGGTGAATATCATCCACAATGTCATTGATGTTATCCTTCACCTTTGCATCTTCCAACACAACACACAAGGTATCAATGCTGGAGGGCA
>CAMEMG010000075.1:0-7361 GCA_945927325.1 uncultured Clostridia bacterium
AGATGATGGGCCTCATCGGCATGGGCAACAACCCCATGGTCGGCGCAAGCGTTGCAGTTGCCGTTGCGGTGGAAGAAGCAAGCAAATAATCGCATCCTAATGCGGTTTTTCGCAGATGCGAAACTAAATAATTTCTAAAAACAACTTAGACACATCATTTTAAGCAAATTACCAATGATGTGTCTAATTTATTATATTGATGCGCATTATAAAGATGCCCCAAAAAAAGAGAGGCATCTTTATATTTCTAATATCATATTAAAATAACTTTTCCCTATCAAATAAATATTTCGCTATCACTAGTTATATGCAGCTATCTCTTCAATCAAAGATTTTATATATTATTTTTCTTCCACCATCTCTTTTGATCCAAGCACAGCCTTTAATTTACTTCCAAATATACAAATGTTCGTAAGGCCAAGGCTAATCAGTAAGTAACCTATGGATTTTGCTATTAATTGATATACATGGTAGATATTTGATGCAGCTTTTGCTGCAGCATTTTGTACTTCTGTATAGAAATCTGCCCCAAACGTATAGTACTCCCCATAGCTTCCGTGATCCTGCGCAACAATAATCAGACCCAAAACCAATACTATTATACCGCAAAGTATCCCAGCCGTATGCCACGCATTTTCCTTTAACCATTTTTTCCAATCCAGTTGCTTCATTTTGCCTCCTCCAGCATATTAAAATAGTGTATTAATGTCAAAATTCATCATTATAACATTAATAAATTGTTATAACATATTTTATCATACTATTTTAAAATAAACAACATTTTTAAAATGTTTATTTAGTGTTTTTTCTGCTCTATGATTATATTTATGGAGAAGAATATGACATATAATGGTTTTGTGAGAGAACGCATCTCACAGTTGCGCATAAAAAAAGGCGTTTCAGAATATCAGATGAGTTATGATCTCGGGCATAGCCGTGGATATATCAATAATATTTCTTCCGGCAAGGCACTTCCTTCCATGAGCGAATTCTTTGCAATTTGTGATTATTTCGAAATTACACCACAGAACTTTTTTAATTGTGAATGCAAGTATCCGGAACTGATCCAAAAGGCAACTGCAGAGCTTTCCCATTTAGAGGAAGATGATATTCTTATGCTTCTCACTTTTATCACCCGTTTATCGCGTAAATAAAAAATCTATTGTTCTATTCCTGCTTTTCGGCTACAATATATAAAATTACTATTTTATTCGACATAAGGATTGTTCTATGAACCATTTAAAGTGTAAATATTGCGGTTGTATTTTTGATGCCGATTTAAAGCGCTGCCCCGATTGTGGCACCAAAGTTAAGCGGCGTGAGGCAGATCAATATTATACTGGCCCGTTAGATCTAAAGACCGTTGCCACTGCCTGCAGTTTCCCCGAGAAAGATATCATCTGTTCAATTCTGGATTCTGAACAAATTCCCTATTTGCTCGATTTCCCTGAGGGAGGCGTTTCGTCTATTTTCGGCGATCAATCGACTCTCATCCACATTCAGGTAAAAGAAGTCGATTTTGCAAAAGCAGAAGAGCTCTTATCTCAGGCATTGCAAGAAACAGAAGAAATTGATTGGGATTCCATAGATGTCGGCGAACCCTCTGACGAAAACCTTTAACTGCATATACGTATTTTTCTACCTTTATAAGGCGGAATCTTTTATCATAATGTAACTTTGAAAAAATATATATCCAAAATATCAGAAACGGAACAGCTAAAGAAAAACACTCTTTATCTGTTCCGTTTTTAATAGAATATTCGTTTTTATTATGAGCAAATGGCTTAAGACTTACAATCCCTCTGCTAGCTATTAACCTCTGTTTATAAAATTTCTTCTACGTATTGAGATTTTTACATCTGATTTTTCCCAATAAAAAAACCGTACACCCGGCTTTGAATCGCATGCACAGCAGGGATTTCGGCAGCCAGCTCAGAACAGATTGCTCTGCGGCACACATAAAAATCCTCTTACTGCTGCTTCCGTCAGGACCTGACAGGGTTCGTGGCACTATGTTGCACAGGATCCATCCCTCAACACCACTTACCGACTCCATTCACTGCGCAGCACGACCCTGGGCCGGGAATTCAGCCTCGCTATAGCGGATTGCGAGTACAGGGCACCGCTAACTCCCCACTTAGTACGGCATAGCTTATTATATCTTATCCTTATCTTTTTCGCAACCTTTTCTGTATTGTTCTTGAAATCGTTACATTTTTCGTTTACGACGATACGATTTTTACAAGTTTCCTTTTTATTATCTTCATAAAAAAAGTGCTTTCTTATGAAAGCACTTTTTAATTACATCAGAGTGTTCCGAAAATACGATCTCCTGCATCACCCAAACCGGGAACGATATACGCGTTCTCATTGAGCTTTTCATCTACTGCAGCTGTATAAATATCCACATCAGGATGTGCCTCCTGCAGAGCCTTAATTCCTTCCGGTGCAGATACCAGGCACATAAACTTGATATTCTTTCCGCCCCGCTGCTTAATCAGCGTAATTGCGTCAATCGCGCTTCCACCTGTTGCCAGCATGGGATCCACTACAATCAGTTCTCTATTTTCAATTCCCTGGGGAAGCTTGCAGTAATATTCTACCGGCTTATGTGTCACCGGATCACGATAGAGGCCGATATGCCCCACCTTTGCTGCCGGAACCAATCGATGCAGACCATTTACCATACCAACTCCTGCCCGCAGAATCGGAACAATGACCAGCGCTTTACCGGCAATCATATGCTGTGTTGTCTCACAGATAGGCGTCTTGATTTTAACTTCCATGAGGGGCAAATCTCTCGTCACCTCATATGCCATAAACATGGCGATTTCATCCAACAGTTCTCTAAAATCCTTGCTGCTCGTTTCCTCTTTCCGCATGAGAGTGAGCTTATGCTGAATCATCGGGTGATCTATTACGTGTAGCTGGCTCATCGTTTTTCCTCCGCCTCTTTTTTATTTATTATATTTTTTTTCGATTTCCGTAATTTTATCAATCCGGCGCTGATGTCTCTGTTCATAAGAGAAATCCGTATTCAGGAACTTATCTACGATCATAATCGCCAGCCCTGCGCCTATAGTTCTTCCCCCCAGAGCTATCATGTTAGCATCATTATGTTCTCTGGTCATCTGCGCGCTGTAAACATCGGAAAGCATAGCGCAGCGGATACCCGGCACTTTATTGGCAGAAATGCCGATACCAATTCCCGTGCCGCAGATTACGATACCACGGTCAGCCTCTTTATTCTTTACCGCTTCCGCCACTGTCAGCCCAATATCCGGATAATCTACAGAAGCAGTGCTATAGGTACCATAATCATGGTATGAATATCCTTTTTCCTTGAAATATTCAATAATCTCATTTTTCAATTCTACACCGCCATGATCTGAACCAATTGCTATTTTCATATTCATATTCCAGTTCCTTTCTTCTTTTCTTATCTTTTTATTCGTGGAGATTTTCCAATTCCTCTACCAGTTTATCAATACAGAATTTAATTTCTGCCGCACAGGAGCGGTAAGTCTCCAAATCCTCGCCATATGGATCTTCGATATTATAGTACTCCTCATTTTCCTTCTCGGCACTGTCTTTACAAGCAAAGCTCTTAAGCGGCAGCATTTTATCTGCAGCTTCCGGGAACATTACCTGCATTTGTTCCAGGCCATAGGTATCCATTGTCAGAATCATATCCGCCCAATCAACCAGTTCCTGATCAACCTGTTTGGAACGATGCCGATCAATATTAAATCCCAATTCTTTCATTACCGTCTTTGCATGCGCAGCCGGTTCACTGCCATCAAAGGCAAAAGTTCCTGCAGAATCCGTCTTTATTGTTCCGTCCAATATATCGCTTTCGTCTACTGCGCCATCCAGCATTGCCTCCGCCATAGGGCTTCTGCACGTATTACCCGTGCATACCAGCAATATGTTTTTCAATTTCGTCCTCCTTATCGGCATTCACCACGTCAAATCCTGCTGCCCGAATGATTCGGTTAGCTATCGCCAAACCGATTCCCGTATGTTCCACTCCCTCAAAATAAATAGAGTCTATACCTTGTTTATCAGCTTCCCGTAAAGCGGAAAACAGCAAACGCGCGACATCTTCCGGTGTATCACCCAGGCTGCGCACCCTACGCCCGCCATATACGGCAGCGCGATCTGCTGCGCAGAACACACATGGCTTTCTTGCTGATTTTTCCTCTTTATCATACATGGATTTTACAGCATTTGCAATAGCTTCTCCACTACCCTCTACAATACAGACCTTTGCTTTGGGAGAATAGTGTTTATACATCATACCCGGCGAGGGAGCATTTTCGCCCGGTGCCACGCCATGCAATACTGCATGAGAAATTTCCACAATGCCTGCTTCTTTTTCGATCATTTCTGCAGTAATTCCACCCGGGCGCAATATTACCGGAATCTCTCCGGTCACCTGACACACAGTTGATTCCAATCCCACGCGACAGGGCCCGCCATCCAATATCACCGGTACTTTTCCTTCAAAATCATCCAGACATTGCTGAGCCGTTGTCGTGCTGGGCAAACCGGATAAATTCGCGCTGGGAGCCACTACAATTTTTCCGCTTCTGCGCAGCATTTCCCGCGCATACAGGTTAGAAGGCATACGCACCGCAATGGTATCCAAGCCACCGGAAACACAGTTAGGCAAAACTCCTTTGCTATGCAATACAATCGTAAAAGGTCCCGGCCAAAATGCATGCATCAGCTTTTCTGCCAACGGCGAAATTTGATCTGCAATTTCTCTTACTTGCGAAAAATCCCAGATATGTGCAATCAGCGGATTGTTGGAAGGGCGCCCTTTCACTTCATAAATTTTTGATACCGCCTGCGCGTTTGCGGCGTCTGCTCCAATTCCATAAACCGTTTCTGTCGGAAAAATCACCAGTTCGCCCCGTGCAAGCGTTTCACTGGCGACTGACATCGCCTGTTCAAACTGCGTTTTCAAATCATAAACCGTCGTATCCATTTTTATGCCTGCATCTCCTTCAGATGTGCTTCCTTACCTGCATAAATCAACGCTTCAATGATTTCATCCATATCGCCATCCAAAAATGCATCCAATTTATAAATCGTGATGCCAACTCTATGGTCCGTTACTCTGCCCTGAGGAAAATTATAGGTGCGAATACGTTCGCTGCGATCTCCACTGCCAATCTGGTTTTTACGGTTTTGTGCATGCTCAGCATCAGCCGCCTTTTTCATCATATCGTACAGACGGCTGTATAAAACTTTCATTGCCTTTTCTTTATTTTTCAACTGAGATTTTTCATCCTGGCAGGTAACAATCATTCCTGTTGGCAGATGTGTCACCCGCACAGCAGAGTCCGTCGTATTGACCGACTGGCCACCATGCCCGCTTGCATGAAATACATCTATACGCACATCGTTTGGGCCAATCTGCACATCTACTTCCTCCGCTTCCGGCAGTACAGCTACCGTCGCAGCCGAGGTATGAATACGCCCTTGCGTTTCCGTCTCGGGGACACGCTGCACCCGATGTACCCCACTTTCATATTTCAATCGCGAAAAAGCACCTTTTCCGGCAACCGAAAGAATTATTTCCTTAACGCCACCCAATTCCGTATAATTGGAAGAAAGAATTTCCATGGAAAAACCGTGCCGTTCTGCATAACGGGTATACATCCGCAGCAAATCTGCTCCAAATAAAGCCGCTTCTTCTCCTCCGGTTCCCGCACGAATTTCCAAAATGACGTTTTTTTCGTCATTGGGATCTTTAGGAATCAACAGTATCTTTAACTCTTCTTCCATTGCAGATAGCTCTTCTCTGAGTTCTTCCGCTTCCTGCCCGGCCATCAGGCGAAGTTCCCGATCCGGTTCCTGTGCCATCATTTCTTCCAGATCTTCCATTTCCCGGCATTTGCTCAGATACTGTTCGTATTTATGCACCGCCTCTTCCAGTTCGGCATGCTCTTTCATCAGTTTCCGCCACTGTTCCTGATTGGCAATCACTTCCGGCTTGGCAATTTCTTCCGAAAGTGCTTCATATCTTGCTTTCCATGCTTCCAGTTTTTCAAACATTCTGTTTTTACTCCTATCAGCGCAGCCATCGTGCCCAGACAATGCGATCCAGCCCGGCATAATCCTGCCGAATCTCAATTTCAGCAAATCCTTGTTCTGACAGCAACGTGCGCACTGCTTCACCCTGATCGTAACCGATCTCCTGTACCAGATATCCACCTGATCGCAAATATGCGGGAGCCTGCATTGCAATTCTGCGATAAAACATCAGTCCATCAGTACCTCCCCGCAATGCCAGTGCAGGTTCATACTGCCGCACGCTGTATTCCAACCCGGCATAAGCCGCATCGTCAATATACGGAGGGTTTGCTGTTATCATATCATATTTACCCTGCACATTCAAAAAAAGATCGGATTGCACTACCTGCAAAGCTACCTTTTGCCTGTGTGCATTTTCGCGAGCCGTTTCCACCGCGCTCATGCTGATATCTGCAGCATATACACAAGCCTTGCTGAACTTTGCAATTGAAACCGCAATACAACCGGAACCGGTACAGATATCCAATACCCGTTCCAAATGCTCCTGCTTGATTTTTTCAATTGCCTGTTCGCAGAGTAATTCTGTCTCCTGCCGCGGAATCAAAACGCCGGGCCCTACCCGGAAAGGCAGCCCCATAAAATACCGCTCACCCAAAATATAGGCAAGCGGCTCTCCCTTTTCCCGGCGTTGCAGAATTTTCTGCAGTTTCTGCTCGTGTTCGACGCTCAGTAATTCATTCCCCCGCAGATACAGCTCACTCAAAGGAACTTCCAGCAAAAAGGTCAGCGCATAACGCGCTTCTGCCACAGCCTCCCGCTCCTCTAAGCCTATTTTTCTCAGACCACAGGACAATTCATGCAGCATTTCAAGCCTGCTCTTCATTATCCTGCCTTTCCTCCGGCTCTTCTGCCTGTTGCGCCTGCATTATGCTTTCGGCCGCAAAAGCCTGCCGCATCTGTTCTATTTCTTCCGGGCTTTTTTCCCCTAACGCCGCTTCAAAAGCAACAATTGCCACTTGAATCATCTCTTCATCCGGCTCAGCCGTTGTCAGCCGCTGCAATTGCATGCCCGGCCAGCGCAGAGCACGCACCAGAATATGATTCCCTTTTGCCAGCAATTTAAGCACTTCGTAGGAGACTCCCGCAATCACCGGAAGCAACAATAACTTAATGGCCATGCGCAGCAACATGCTGTTTCCCCATGGGAAACAGGAATAAATTACCGTCGACAACACCATTACCAGCAACAAATAGCTGGTTCCGCAGCGAGGATGTAGCCGTTTTTGCGGCTTTACGTTCTCCACTGTCAACGGCAA
>CAMEMG010000076.1:0-7118 GCA_945927325.1 uncultured Clostridia bacterium
CCTGATATCTGGACACTGGATGTAAATGAAGATCCTACGGAGCTTTTTGCAGAAGCGGGTGCCGCAAATATTATAGATACTGTTTTTAATAAAAATAAACATTTGATGGATTGGAACTATCATCCCAAATACGATCAGTTTGTAGCGGCCTGTGCAGCTGATGTGGTCAGGCAATATGGGCCGGATATCATGTTTATGCATGTAAGCCCGGTAGATGATTTCCGCCATAAATATGGAACTTACAGTAAAGAGGTTGACGAAGCATTGGCCGAAGTGGATCGCGAAATTGCTGGCGTAATAGAGGCTTATGAGGATTGTGGATATCTGGAAACATTGGATATTGTTGTGTTGGGAGATCATGGACACTTACAAGTGGAAAAACAGTTCTGCCCCAACGTTTTATTGGCGCAGGAAGGATTGATGCGAGTGGACGCGGATGGCAGAATAAGTGACTGGGATGTATTTTGTCGATCCTGTGGGCTTTCTGCTACCGTTTATTTGAAAGATCCTTCCGATCGGCAGCTGTATGATAGGGTATATGCTCTTTTAAAGAGTTTTGCAGAGGTGCCGGAATATGGAGTCAGCGAGGTGCTTACTCGCGAGGAGGGAGAGAAGCGCTGGCATGTGAGCGGAGAATATGCATTTATTCTGGAAACTGATGGATGCACGGCTTTTGGGGTGGAAGCAATCGGAAATGCGATTATTCAACCGGATAACAGCGATTATAAATTTGCGCCTTCTTCGCATGGACATATGCCGGATAAAGGAGATAAACCGCCCTTTATCGTGAAAGGCCCATCTTTCAAACAGGGAGTTGTATTGGAAGCGGCAGAAACTGTCGATATAGCACCGACACTGGCAAAAGCTTATGGTTTTTCCATGAGCAAAGCAGATGGCAGAAGTCTGGATGCACTTTTAAAATAGCAGGATATAATGTTGTTAGAAGAAGCGGCTTCCGTATGCCGCTTCTTTCATTATCATAGGAAATAATAAATTCTTAAAGAGTTTATGCCTTTGATTTTAAATAGCTTTTTTTCATAATAATAGGGAGAGGTAAAGATATGTATAATATACTCATTTGCGATGACGAAAAGGATATTGTCTCTGCACTGAAAATTTATATTGAGGCAGAAGGATATCGAGCCTGGACTGCTTATACAGGAAAGCAGGCATTGGAAGTGGTTAGGAAACAGGAAATTCATTTGGTGCTGCTGGATATCATGATGCCAGAGATGGATGGAATTTCAACAATGGTGAAATTGCGTGAGACGACAGGTAATATTCCGGTTATTTTGTTGACGGCAAAAAGCGAAGATACTGATAAAATATTGGGACTCAATATTGGCGCCGATGATTATGTAACAAAACCGTTTAGTCCATTGGAATTATTGGCGAGGATTCGTTCGGTGCTTCGAAGATATATGCAGTTGGGCGGCGGTACCGAACGCGGAAAAGTGATTCGCATTGGCGGAATTGAACTGGATGATATGGGAAAAAGCGTTTCTGTCGATGGGGAAAAAATTTATCTGACACCACGGGAGTATGATATTCTGAAGCTTCTAATGGAGCACGCAGGGCAGGTATTTTCGCCTAAAGAAATTTATCGAAAAATCTGGGGGGAAGATCCATTCGGAGCAGAGAACACTATTGCAGTACATATCCGACATCTTAGAGAAAAGTTGGAAATCAATCCTGCAGAACCGCGTTATCTTAAGGTGGTGTGGGGGCAGGGATATAAAATTGAAAAGGAGCAGAACTGATGGCGGAATGGAAAAAGCGAATTTGGCTGAAAACCTTGATAATATTGCTGTTCGCAGGAAGTATGGCGTTGATGCTGTTGAGCGGCGGAGCGCTTTTTTACATGGGAACCGTGGGATATTATGATCAGGGTGCCACCAAAGAAACAATGATGAAGCGGGAACTCTATAATATGGGATGCAACGAAGCCTGGGATGCCTATTATAATTGGGAGAACTATGGGCTTTTGGCGCTAAATAGTACATATTATGCGAAGCAAAACTATAATATGGCAATCTGCTTGCAGGATGAAGAGGGAACGGTGATTTTTGAGAATTATACTGCAGAACAGGATGCATATGTATTTGAAATACCGATTGCCGGATATATGGAATATGATGAGGAAACGCAGAAAGAGATCTATCGGGATTATACAGTGAAATGCGCCATTGATTTAAATTTTCCTGCTGAGGATTCTTTCAAAAGAACAGCAGAAACAGTAGACTTGCTCTGGAAACTGCGGCAAATAAATATTGTAGTGTGTATCCTTTCGGCTGTGGGCGTATGTTTCTTCTTTATCTGTGCAATACGAGGTGCCGGTCATAAGGCAGAAAAAGATGAAATTTGTCTGCGCTGGGAAGATAAATTACCGCTGGATGGATATTGGCTGATTCTGGCTGCAAGTTTCACCTTTTTGCTGTCGATGAGCATTGATATGGTAAACAATCTGCTTCGACAGGACTGGATTGTGCGTATGATTTTGGCAGTGATAGCTGCAACGCTAGCCTGTATGTTAGTCCTGGAAGCAATTTTGACTTTGGCGATACGTATTAAGGCGGGTGGATGGTGGAAGAATAGTTTAATCTATATTATCCTGCACAGGATATGGCGCGGCATATGTCGTATAGGAAGTTGCTTTGCCTATATATGGCGTCACATTTCAATGATATGGCGATTGGTACTTTTCTTAGTGGTATGGTTTATCATAGAACTGATTATAGTGGCGGCAGGAGGGCCTGAAACTGCAGTTTGGTTGGGATTAGGAGAAAGAATTGTTTTTATGCCGTTACTTCTGCTTCTGGTAATAGGATTACATAGAGTGATGGAAGGTGGAGAAAAAATGGCAGAGGGCGATCTGGATTATAAAATTGATTTGCGCATGTTGCATGGCAGTGTAAAGCAGCATGCACAACATCTAAACTGCATCAGCGAAGGGATGCAAAAGGCAGTAGAAGCAAGGCTGAAGAGCGAGCGCTTTAAAACAGAATTGATTACCAATGTTTCGCATGACATTAAAACTCCGCTCACCTCAATTATTAATTATGTGGATTTGCTGAAAAAGCAGGGATTGACAGGAGAGGCGGAAGAATATGTGAATATTTTGGAGAGGCAATCAGCCAGATTGAAGAAGCTGATTGAAGATTTGATGGAGGCATCTAAAGCATCGACAGGAAATATTAAGGCAGAAATGCAGCCGATGCAGGTCGATTTGCTGTTATCGCAAGCTATCGGAGAATACGAGGAGCGATTTGAACAGTGTGGTCTGGAAGTGATAACGTGCATTCGGCCGGAAAAAGCAGAGATAATGGCGGATGGCAGATTGCTTTGGCGCGTTTTGGATAATCTTTTCAATAACATTTGTAAATATGCTCAGGAAAAGACACGGGTATATATTGATTGCTATACAAAAGAAGAAACAGTGTACATTGTCTTGCGCAACATATCCAGATACCAGTTAAATATTCCGGAAGAAGAGTTAATGGAGCGTTTTGTACGGGGCGATAGCTCCCGCCATACCGAAGGAAGCGGCCTAGGGCTTTCGATTGCGAGAAGCCTGACACAACTGCAGAATGGAACGCTGCAGATTTTGATTGATGGAGATTTGTTTAAGGCAATGTTGGAGTTTCCAAAGCTTTGTTGAATTTTTACAGAAAGGTTGCAAAAAGGTTCGCGTTTTACGCTATAATAAAATAGTACGATGATTTTAATAGGAGGGAGGAATCAATATGCTGAGTTACGAAGAAATCAAACGCGATCCGGCAATCAATACATATATTAAAAAAGCTGACGAATCTCTTAAAGCCTTGGGCTTTACCGAACACTATTTTGCGCATGTTACAAAGGTTGCGGAAACGGCGGGATATATTTTGGAGACGCTGGGTTATTCAGAAAAGGAGGTTGAATTGGTAAAGATTGCGGGATATCTGCATGATATCGGCAATCTCGTAAACCGTATTGAGCATTCGCAAAGCGGGGCGATTATGGCTTTCCGTATTTTGAGTAATTTTGGAATGGATCCAGAAGATATTGCTACCGTGGTTACAGCGATTGGCAATCACGATGAAGGGACGGGAGTGCCGGTTGATGCAGTATCGGCAGCATTAATTTTGGCTGATAAATCAGATGTGCGCCGCAGTCGTGTACGCAATACAGATATTTCTTCTTTTGATATTCATGACAGGGTAAACTACTCTGTAAAAGAATCAAATCTTAGGATCAATGAAGCGAAAACATTGATTAAATTGAAATTGAGTATTGATACCCGTTATGGATCAGTGATGGATTACTTTGAAATTTTTATGGAACGAATGATTCTTTGCCGTAAGGCGGCAGAAAAACTGAATCTGCAATTTAAACTGATTATCAATGAACAGCAGCTTATTTAAAGAGAAAATATTGAAAATCCAGGAAAAAGAGCTTTTAAATGCGCATTTAGATGCACTTTATACCAAATATGGCGTATATTTTGAAAAGTAAATGAACCTTGGGGATCTGAAGCGCCAGCTCCTAAGCTGCATATATGTGCGAGAGTGCAGGGTGATGTTTTGGTTGGCAGGTCAGAGAAATTTTGCCCCGGAGAAATGCTGCAAATTAAAGAACAGGAATGTTGCTATTTGGTACCGCAATTACCTTTTCCGCCGCAGACATGCCCTATTTTACCGGAGTCGACAGAAGCAACCAAGATTCCCCTTGTGTGGATATGGTTGCAGGAAGAATTGCCGGTTGCACAGCCTTGTGTCGGAATATTTGTAGAGAATATCTGCGTATCTTTATGCCGGAGTGTGCGTATCGGAAAGGAAGCACAGGAAGCAGGCGTGGAAACATTGGAAGCTTTTCGAGGCAGGGGATACGCGGCGTTGGCGGTAGCAGGTTGAGCGGCGCTGGTGCGTAAGCAGGGGAGTATTCCGCTATATTCGCATAGCAGGAAAAATACAGTGTCTTTGCGGGTAGCACAAAAGGCTCATTTGATTTATTATGCAGAAGATTATATTTTAAACTAAATTGAGAATTTTTGCATATAACAAAAGGCATGGAACAGATTTGTTCCATGCCTTTAATATTTTTTTATGCATAAACAGGGGTTAATTGCGATTTATTTTGTTCAAGGAAACAAAGAATTGCATCCCGGATTAATTGTTGCCCCTGTTCATTGGGATGCATTCCATCTTCGCACATATAATCAGGCAGATGCTGATGTTCCAGGAATGTGCCACGAATATCAATAATGGGAGTATCCGTCTCAGCAGCAATACACTCAATCTCATGAGAATACATTTCCTGATAGCGATAAATGGCATGGATATCTCCGAGCCAGGTAAGGACGTTTTTGCGATCGATTCCATCCCGACAGACCCATTCAAAAAAGCGTTCGACGCAAAGCGGCGGAAGTGTGGCCAATACCGGTTTAATTCCTCTGTTGCGTACATATTCAATGATTTCCAGATATATTTGATGGAAGCGCTTTTTTGGTGTGTTGGGAAGATGTATGGCAGAAGGGTTAGCGGCAATAGCCGCCCAATCGAAGTTGCAATCGTTACCACCATATTCCAGAAGAATCGCATCGTAAACAGCCCCGTTTGGCAGATTACGCTTCAGGATGGAAAAACCACGATCTATGGTATAGCCAAATTTAGAATTATTGGTGATATCCAGAGCATATTGCTTTGCGATACTATCGAGGCCAATATTATTCGAAATACGATAACGGTGATTCTCGCTATTGAGTACAACTCCTTTAAAAAGAGAATCTCCGTAAAGAGCTATTTTTTGAATCATATGTTTCATGGAGAACACCTCGAAGAATAGATTTTATTATATTGGTTTAAAAATTATAACACACAATATTTAATATTAGATTATAAGATGTATATAATTTTGTCAAGCGGAAAAATAAATGTTTACATAATGTATAATATTTGTTGAGTTGCAGGAAAACATTATGTTATACTTATTAACAAAAAAGGCCGAAAGGAATATATATGTATGGAAATAGAAGAAATTCAAAAAGAGTTGGATTGCCTGTATGCAAAATTTGCTAACCATACGTTGCCGCGTTGGGAAGATCTGCCTGAGATTGATTTGTATATGGATCAAGTAATTGCATTAATGCGCAAATATCTGAATATTTTTGATGCAGATGGAGAAAAACTGCTTACTCCAGCCATGATCAATAACTATGTAAAGATGGGAGCAATGCCAGCCCCGATTAAAAAAAAGTATTCTAAAGCACATATTGCACATCTGCTGATTATTTGTTTTTTGAAGCAGGTGCTTCCAATTTCTTTAATATGTGAAATCATAAAAATTTATCTTAGTGTATATTCCGAAAGTGAAATGCTCAACACTTTCAGCAGAGAGTATGAGCAGATTTTAAAAACAGTAGCGCATTCTTCGGAAGATGAGGCCGCTACTTTGCTGCAGAAACAGTCGGATACCTCATATGTCATAGGTGTTTTGTCTATGAAAGCTGCAGCTTATGCAGGTGCGCAAAGGGCAATAGCACAGAATTTGTTTTCACTGACAGAAAAGAAGCCGGAGCAAGAAGAGATAAAAGGAAAGTAACAGAGAAAATTTTACGGATAGCCTGAAGAAGCTTATTTTTAGAAGTGGAAAAAAGCAGAATTACATGCTATACTGAAGCAAATAATTTATATCACATTATGATAAGAGGGTAAATGGAAAAATGAAAACAGTAGGATATTATAACGGAGAAATTAAACCGGTTGAAGAGCTGAGTGTTCCGGCGTTGGACAGAGCTGTATATTTTGGCGATGGGGTTTACGATGTCGTAATTTGCAGAAACAGAAAGCCGTTTACATTGGATATGCATATCGATCGTTTTTATAATAGCTGCCAGGCATTGAAGATCAATTTTAGTATGTCGAAATCGGAATTGGCGGCATTGCTAAAACAGTTGATTGCAATGGCAGATGATGCAGATACCATGGTTTATTGGCAGGCCTCCAGAGGAACGGCCGGACGCAAACATGAATTTCCGGCTGAGACAGTGGAACCAAATCTGTTAATTATGATTACACCGTGGAAAATGGGAGATATGAAGAAAGCGCTGCGCTTGATTACAGTAGAAGATACCCGTTTCT
>CAMEMG010000077.1:0-7043 GCA_945927325.1 uncultured Clostridia bacterium
TATGCCTGAAAGATAAACCCGAAATGCTCTCGCCTCAACGCTTCCATATCCAGATCCCGGTAAATATCCTCCCCCTCATAGAGTACACGCCCTTCACTCGGCTTTTCCAGCCCGCCCAAAATATGCAGCAACGTCGATTTTCCCGAACCGCTTTTTCCCATAATGATATGCGTGCCCGCTTCAAAGCTCAGCGTTGCCCCCTTTACCGCCTGCACGTTACCGGGCAGAAAAGTTTTACTCACGTGTTCACACTGTAAAATTGCTGCCATAGCCGTTTCCTCCTTTATTCTCCAAAGCGCATGGCTTCATATACGCTCTGCCTGTAGATACCCCGCTGCAGCGACCAGACAATTGCTCCGTTGAGCGGCAGCCCCGCTGCCAGCGCAATCAGCAATGTGCGGATCAGCGGCGCCGCCATATACGGCACATTGCTGATATGCCAGGTAAAATGAAAGATCCCCAGGCCAATCACAAAGGCGCCCAGAATTGCCACCAGCCAATAGAACAGCAGTTCCAGCAACATGGCCAGAGTCAGCGTCCTCCGCCGCAGCCCCAGCGCCCGATATATAGCCAGCGAGCGTCTGCGCTGCAAGATCGTCATATACAGTGCCGAATAGATGGCAATGACGGTAAACAGGCCGAAAACAGACAGGATCATACTCAGGGACAAATTGACAAGCCGCATCAGTTTTTGATTCTGTTCCCGCTCTTCACGCGCAGAATACACCACCGAACCGGGATTGGCAAGCGCAATCTCCTGCACCTTTGCCTCCAACGCGCAGTAAGCTTCTTCCGAAATATCGCCCTGCGTAGTAATAAGAATGCTATATAAACCTTTTATCAGATTGGTCTGCTCGTTCGTTTCCTGCATAATCAGCACCGTAGGTTTATTGGTTTCATAGGTATCAAAACCACGATAGATTTGAATCACCTCTTCTGAAATATAAAGAATTTCATATTCCAATTCCTGATACTGCAGCAAGGAAATATCTTGCCATATTTCCGAGAACAAAACATCCTCTGCATACTCCATACGTCCAAAGCGGAGCATATCCCCTACTTGCAGCGTATCATAATGCACTGCCTCACGCTGCCCGGGCAGGATTCCTGCCTGGATATCCTCCATCGACAGTTCGCCCTGTTTTTCTTCTCCAATGGGAGGAAGAATTAAGGCAATTCCCTGCTTTTCCAACATGGATTCAATCGGAAGATCCGGATAAGTTTTCAAATATTCTTTGAGATTCTCTTCTGTCAGAACGACAATTTCATAATTATTTATCAATTTTGTCAGCACAGTGACCCCTGTAGTCGGTGCTCCGGCAACTTTTTCGGCATAAAACCCATCTCCTCCATAGATTGCCGTATAATCCGCCTCCACAAAACGCCCCCAATAGGGACTACGCTCTACCGGAATGATCATGGAAGCATCTGCAATCTGCATAACCGTAAGATTCAATATGCCTTCCATGGATTGAAGCTCTTCCATACACGAAATCGGGAACAAATTATTTTTCAGGTTTGATATTTCAAAAGGATAAACCGACAGCCCCGCAAAGGCACTGCTGGCAGAGAGATGGAATGCAATATCATATTTCTGCGGCATTTCAAACTGCTTTTCATACACCTTTGCGATCCCCACAGCGCTGACCAAGATGGCCACTACCAACAGCACCAGAATCACTCTTCTAAAATTGCGGTTGATAAAGCTTCCTGTAAGAGAAAACAGCAGATTGCGGGAAATTGCCGTCTCTTTTCCACCTCCACTCAATTTTCTTTCAGAAAGCGACTGCTTCAACAGCGGTGCGATGCCAAAGCGAAATGCCAAAGCCATAAACCCTGCCATCACCAGCAATGCCGCTCCCGGCCAGAGCAGATTGTGCACAGAAAAAACCGAAAGATGATTGCCGCTGGCCACCCCATACAGCCATGCAATACATTGTGCACAGACCAATCCCAGTATCGCACCCGACAGCAGCAGCATTGTGCATTGCCCTGCGTAAACGGTTCCCACCTTTCCTTTCCCACTGCCCAATATATACATTGTATAGTAGCTTTCTTTGAATCGGGCAAGATATAACCCTGCCGAAACGAACATGATCAATGCCCCACCGACCATCACCACGGTAATCATCAGCAATCGAAAGCTGCGGAACGGCTGCATAATCGTCTCCTCCACCTGTAAATACAGTTGGTCGTTTCGGACATAATCATAGGTAAAATCCTTTGTCTGATTCAGTTCCCGAGACAACGGAAGCAACCGTTCGCCGTCGCGTATCGGGTCGTAGCGGTAAAAATACAACAGCGCTCCCTGCGTCTCCTGCCGGGCTGCACTTTGCTTGCCCAGCAAACCACGGGGAAAATCATTGATGCCTTCGATCAACGAATCTTCTGAAAAGCTTTCCCAGTTGCCCACATAATCGGCCAAAATGCCCACCAGTTTACATTGCTTCCGTTCACCGTTCTGCACAAAAGTGAGCGTATCTCCCACCTGTGTCCCTTGCGGGCACTTATATTTCACGACATTCTGTTCCAGTACCAGCTCATCCTCCGCCTCAGGGAAACGCCCCTCCTGCAGCTGCAACATGCCCAATCGGACAGCCTCTTCGCTGAACCAGCCCAAAGTGAGTGCATGCCCCGTCTGCTCCAGCTGCCATTGCCCATAGTTAGAGAAAAGCCCATATTCCAGTTCGCCTTCGCCCTTTTTTGCCTCCAGCCGGGTAATTTTCTGCGCATCCAGATAAAAGATAGCTCCATGTTGCAGACCGTAACGGCCGGCATAGGCTTCAAAGATGCTTTCCCGCGCACTGTCAAACATTGGCCCGATACTCAGCATCAGCGCCAGTGAAAGCGCCACGATCAGCAGCAACAAAAAAGAGCTCCTCTTTTTATGCCATACGAATTGCCTCGCGATCCGAAACATAAATTCCCGCTCCTTTCCTTATCCCCTGATATTTCGTATTTCATTGGAGCTTCGGGCATATAATGCCCGAAGCCTGATAAAACTTCCTTAGTAAGTATTTGTTGCCTTAATATAACCGTAAATATTGGTTCCGCTTACCGTACGATTCATTCCGAGATATTTGGACCCGGTTGAAGAAATGGTACCGTTTTTATAATGCGTTATGCCATCTGCCGCCATCCGGCCGGAAACATTGGCTGCAATAGCCGTATAATATTCAGCACCCACCCCTGAATTTGTTATTGCCAGATGCCCCTCAATTAAGACAGGCCCTGCATGCATACTGTTATATTGACCGGAAGAAGTCGACGTAGTGCTTACAGTATGTCTGAAAATGTCTTGGGCCGCAAAAGCAGTGATCGCAAAGCTCAGCAGCAGCACCGTCATTACAGTCGTGGTTACCAATTTTTTTAATTTTCTTGTTTTCATTATTTTACCCTTTCTTTTTTACAGCGTTTTCATCTCAGTTCATTTGAGAAAGCCCCTTGCGCTATCTGCTGCACCGGCTGCGCTGCCCATCGGAATCACCCCCTTGCGCTTTTTAAACCACACAAAATATTAATTATATCCCACGATATTTCGCGACATTTTTTGAATATTTATTTTTTATATTAATTTTTTCAATTTGTTCTATGTTTTATATATTCGATATCATCAGTACAATTCCTGCTGCATTTTGAAAATATTTTTACTTTTTATAATGACTGCATTTTTCTCTCCAACTAAAAAAGGAGCATAACTGCTATGCTCCCTTTTTCTTTATTCCTTTGTTTCCTTTTCCAGCCAGGCGACGCCTATGGCGCTATCCCCCCAAATGAATTCCCAATACCGGCCCCAGCCGCATTTCCTCAACAGGACAGCTGCAATGGATTTTCAGCCCTTCCCGCAAAGCACTGTCCAGCGAAGGCGTAATATAAGGCGAAGTCGCCGTCGAACACAAAATCAAATCCACGGCTCCATCACTGATCCCTGCATCAGCCAATGCCTTGCCGGCAGCTTCCGCTGCCAACTCTTCAAATTTTTCATCGAATAATACGCGCCGTTCTCTGATACCGGTCCTGGAAGGAATCCATTCGCCACTGGCCTCCAAAAATTCACTTAGCGTCTCATTGGTCACAACCTTTTTAGGGGTCGCGCTCCCGGTCCCGGCAATTCTCATACTAAAACGCCTTTGCAGCATATGTATTTTTCACAGAATCAGACAGGCCGCCTATTTGGTTAATACTGTTAACTACGCCAATCCAACAAATTTCCCTGAAATTGTCAATACGCGCATTTCCCCTGTGAAAAGCCGGTAACAGAATTCACTTTTTCCACATTCCGATGCACATTCTTCTTTTGTATGCGTTTTTCTTGATTTTGTCGCATTTTTTCTTTATACTCAAATATAGTCTGTTGATTTTACGATTCAGAAAGGAGCCACTGTTATGCGCGGCGACAGCACTTCCTATACCATTCGGGAACGGCTTATACTGGCGGGCATTGAAGAGATTCGCCTGCATGGCCTGCAGGATTTTTCCCTGCGCAAAGCCGCCTCTGCCTGCGGTGTCTCCTGCGCTGCCCCTTACAAACACTTTAAGAATAAAAACGACTTTATTCTCTCAATTATTCAATACATTCAACAGCAATGGTATACCATTCAAAATCAGATTTTGGTGGAATATCCCAGTGATACCCGCCGGCGGATTCTGGAAATCGGAGTTGCCTATATTCAATTTTTAGTAGAGAACCCGCACTTCCGCTCCTTTATCATGCTGAACGACCCTGCTATGAGCAAACCGCATCTGCGCATGATTTCGGAAATGAGCCAGTGTTCTGCCGACTTAATTCGTCAGTATTGCGAACAGGTACATATGCCGGATGATGTACGCATCCGCAAAACGTTTGTCGTGCGTTCCCTGCTCTACGGAGCGGCTATGATGTTTGATAACGGCGAACTCCCCTATACCCCGGAAAATTTACAGACTGCCCGCCGCATGATTGACCGTGAATTTGATTTGGAATAAAAAAACGATGTGCTTTGCACATCGTTTTATAATTTCCGGGAGCAATTCCGATTTTGTTGCTTTTCCAATCCGGGCATTTGCCGTCAGCATGGTTTCTCCTCTGCGCCTGCCCGCCGATTCCATTTCCGAAGTTTTTCCGCAATTTCTGCAAAAATCTGTTCCTTTCCCCGCTCATTGAGAATTTCATGCCGCAGCCCGGGATAGAGGCGATAGGAAACTTCGCCATATCCCCGTTCCTGCAAAAAAAGCACTGAACTTAAAAATTTCTTTTTGCTGCCCATACAGGGATCCTCTTCTCCGGAAATAAACCAGATCGGCAAATCAGGCCGGTGCATCTGCCATCCCTGCGGTGCATACGCCTCAGCCATCAAATCAAACAAACTGATAAACCCATTGAGCGTAAAGGTAAATCCGCAAAGGGGATCCTCTATATAGGCATCGATCACTGCCCGTTCGCTGCAAATCCAGTCAAAATCTGTTGCCGCACCTTTCACACTTTTGGCGAAAGGCCCGAAGGCCAGTGCATTGATCAGCTTACTGCGGTAATGTTCTCCTTTGCGCTTTGCCATTTTCTGTGCCAACAGACGGCCAAAGCGACTACCCGAATTATAGCTGGGGCTGCCGCACACGATCAATCCGTCCAATGCTTCGTCATAGCGCCGGCAATAAGCACGCACCGCCAATGACCCCATGCTATGCCCCAACAGATAAAAAGGCAGTTTCCCTCCACGGTTGTACTGATCCTTGAGCAGCTGTGTCACCTGATAGAGATCTTCTACCAGCGCCCGTGCGCCCTGTTCATAAAAATAGCCGAGATCTTCCTGGCTGCGCACGCTTTCTCCATGGCCGCGATGATCATGGATTGCCACCAGGAATCCCTGCTCTGCCAGATATTCCATCAGCGGAAGATATCGTTCCTTATGCTCTGCCATACCATGGGAAAGCTGCAGAATCCCCAACGGTTCTCCCTGTGGCTTTTCAACCAATACGTGCAGCGGCAAGCCATCTTGCGCGGAATTGGTTTCCAGATACTCTTTCATGGGATATTCCTCCTCTTTTTTATCTGCGGCTGCAGTTTCACCAGCCCTCTGCCCCTGATATATCCACAGCAAAGTCTTCCGTGCTTTTACAAAGGAGCAATGAACGATACCCGCAGCCCTTTTATTTATCATAGCATAAAAAACGGTGATTGCATCATTTCCGACCCTTTTTACCTGCTCCATTGAAAAAAAAGGAGGCTTTTGTTATCATGAAAACAGAAGTCGGAATTTCAAAGGGAAATCAGATGAAAAAATACTGGCTGCCAATGGTTATGCTGACAATATTTGAAGCTATCGCGATCACGCTTTGGCGAACTGAAAAAGTCCATCGGCACAGTATCTCAGAAAGTGCTGACTGCCCAGCTCCGGGATATGGAGGAGAAGGGGCTGCTCACCCGCAAGGTTTATGCCGAAGTACCGCCGCGTGTAGAATATACTCTCACCGAGACCGGCTACAGCTTAAAACCTATTTTGGAGGCCATGTCGGCCTGGGGTGCTGGCTATCAGGCAAAAAATGCGTAATGCACTTTCCTGCCCCGCAAATCTCGCCGCACTCTGTTTGCCGCAGTCAGGGGCTGCCTAATAGAAACAGAAATATCAGGCGACAGCAGCGTTTAACCGGCTGGGAGGATATAGTGGCAAACCCGTATGCCACTCTTTGGCAAAAGCTATAAAGCGGGTACGTCCGGCTTGTTTTTTATATATGAGCCATGTTATACTGCGCTCAAAATGATTTTTAAAACGGGAGATTTCCATGGCAAACCTTTCCGCTGCCAACCAACTGAATACGCAGGATTTCATGCATGCCATTGATATGCTTGGCATTGGCGGAGCAGATGTTTGCATTCACGCTTCCATAAAATCCTTTGGCGCCCCGTTGCAATGCGGGCTCGCAGGGATATCCGATGCGTTTTTGCAGAAAGATTGTACCATCCTGGTCCCCAGCTTTTCAGATCTGTTTGAAGCGGCTCCTGCCCCGCCTTACATGCCTCTGCAAAACGGTGCCGGAGATTATTCTTACTTTCGCCGGAAATCGTA
>CAMEMG010000078.1:0-6921 GCA_945927325.1 uncultured Clostridia bacterium
CCTGCAGGATAATCTCCTGCCCTGCATCATCCACAAAAGTACAATAAGGAGGAGCTGGGATATCCTCCGGCTCCTCCCCTCTGCAACCGCCCAACAGGCACACCAATGCCAGCAACAGGGCAATCCATTTATGCCTCATTTAAAATCTGTTCCTTTCTGGCCAATACTGCGCCCGAAAGCAATGCTTCCTCCACCGCCGGCAAACCCAGGCGGGCAACGGTTTCAGCAAAGCGCTCTCCCTGCCTGCCCTGTTCGCGGAATAGCAGAATCGCACTTTCCACGACTTCCATCACCTGCTGTTCACTCTGCAGAATGTGGGAAAGAGGCTGCCCCAAGGCGATTTTCTTTCCCCAGCGCCCGCCCACATAGATTTTATAGCCGGTCTGATATTCCGTCACGGCACCAAACGGGCACTTTCCTACGCAGCGACCGCAGTGGTTGCATAAATCTTCCGGCATGGAAATTTTGCCCTCCGCCACTCGCGCACAACCGATGGGGCATGCTTTTTCCAGCAGACACTTTTTACATCCGCGGCATTTTTCCAAGTCAACCACCGGAATTTTCTGCCCTACAATTCCCAGATCGTTTAAATCCGGTTTTGCACAGTTATTGGGGCAGCCGCCTACCGCGATTTTGAACTTATGCGGCAGCTTGACTCCATGATAGCCTTCATAAAACGCGTGATGGATGCGCTCGGAAAGCGCAAACGTATCGATCAGGCCATACTGGCAGGTCGTCCCCTTACAGGAGACGACGGGGCGCACTTTCGCGCCTGTCCCGCCGGTCTGCAGCCCATGCTGCTCCAGAAAATCCAGCAACGGCTGAATTTTTTCAAAGGCAACTCCCTGAATTTCCATAGTCAGGCGGACGGTCAGCGTGACGTTGCCGTCTCCAAACCGCTGCGCCGCTTCGCTGATCACTGCCAGCTGCTCCGCCGATATTTTCCCGTTTCGCGTCAGCACACGGCAGTTGAAATCGCAACCGGTTCGCTTATCCAGCAGAAAGCCAAGGGCCTTTACCGATCGAATCTGCTCCGCAGTGGGCATTTCTCTTTCTTGATTTACCATAGTTGATCATCCTCGCGCCAACCGGCACATGCTCGTCAGGCGCGCAATTCTGCGCCAAACTGTTCCTTGAGTGCAGCCAGAATCTGCTCCATGCTTGCGGTAATCTGCTCCTCGGCAAGCGTCCCTTCCGAAGAACGGAAGCGCACCGAGAAGGCCATGGATTTCTTCTGCTCGCCCAAAGCCTCGGAGCGATAAATATCAAATAACGCGGCATCTTCCAGATATTCGCCGCCGTTGGTGCGAATGCATTCCAGCAGCGCACCTGCTTCCGCTTCTTCCTCCACCACCACAGCAATATCCCGCTCAATAGCCGGGAAGCGCGGGATGGGCGCATAACGATGCACCTGCTTTTCTCCCTGCGCCGCAGCCAGATCGATGACAGCCAGCGTGACCCGTCTGCCGATGCCATAGCGCTCGGCTACCAGCGGATGCAGCTCGCCCATTTCGCCTACCGGCTCGCCATCCAGATACAGAACTGCTTTTCTGCCCGGATGCCAGTAAGCAGCGCCGCCGCCTGCAAAGCGGGGTGCCTTGCCGTAAGCTGCCAGCAAAATGTTTTCCACATCGCCCTTGAGCGCATAGAAATCGCCTGCGTCCTCAGTCATGGCCAGCAGGATAGCGGGGCGCTCTTCGGGCAGCTTGCCGTTTAAGGGCAGCTGTTCGGGGCGGAAGGTCTTGCTCACTTCAAAGAGGCGCAGTGCCTCTGCCTTATGATTGAGGTTGGCCGCCACCACTTCCAGCATTGCCGGCAGCATGGTCGTCCGCATATAGGCACGGTCATCGCCCAGCGGATTGATGATGCGCACAGCCTGGCGCAGGGGATCCTCCTCTGCAACGCCCAGCTTATCCAGATCCTGCATCCCCATGAACGAATAGGTGACGCATTCAAAATACCCCTGCGCGCACAGATAATCGCGCATGATATCCTTTTTGGCATCGGGATCGACCATTTCATCCCGCATGAAATGAATTGCCGCCTGATGCTCGGGGATGTTATCGTAACCGTAGATGCGGGCCACTTCCTCGGAGATATCTGCTTTGCCGTCCATATCCGTCCGGAAACGGGGCACTTCACAAATCAGCTCCTCGCCCTCCTGCACCGTCTTGATATAGGCGCGATCCAGGCAGTCGATCATTTCGGCAGCAGTCAGCTGCGTGCCCAGGCGGCCGTTGATATAAGCCGGCGTCACGCGGATCTGCTTAGGCGTCAGATCCTCCGTGCAGAGGTCGATGCAGCCACCCACCACTTCGCCTGCGCCCAACTGCTCCACCAGCTGGCAGGCGCGGTTCAGGGCATATTCACAGATCGTGGCATCGATGCCTTTGGAAAAACGCATGGAAGCCTCGGTCGCCATGCCCAGTTCGCGGGAAGTCTTGCGGATATTGCCGTACATAAACTTCGCTGCTTCAAAGACGACCGTCTCAGTCGTCTGCTTGATTTCGGAATTTTCGCCGCCCATGACGCCGGCAATGCCGATGGGGCCCTGTTCATCACAGATGAGCAGATTATTTTCGCTGAGGCTGCGGACTTTTCCATCCAGCGTAGTCAGGCTTTCGCCCGCCTGCGCGCGCCGCACAATGATATGTTTTCCGCGAATATCTTCCGCATCAAACGCATGCATCGGCTGCCCGGTCTCCAACATAACAAAGTTGGTGATGTCTACCATATTGTTGATGGGGCGCACACCGGCCGCTGCCAGCCGCTGCTGCATCCAGCGGGGCGAAGGACCGATTTTTACATTTTTAATCGCGCGAGCCATATAGCGCGGGCAAAGATCCGGCGCCTGCACGCTGACTTTCACATAATCATTCACCGATTCGCCATTTTCATGGAAGGAAGGTTCGGGCAATACCGGCTTTTTGCCGATGGCGGCTGCTGCTTCACGGGCCACGCCCAGAATGGAGAGGCAGTCGGGGCGATTGGCGCCAACTTCAAATTCCATCACCGTATCATCCCACATGAGCACTTCCCGCATATCCTGACCGGGCACGGCATCCTCTTCCCGCAGAATGAGAATGCCATAGACCTCTGCGCCCGGATAATCGGCTTCTTTCAGGCACAGTTCTTCGCCGGAACAGAGCATTCCGTTGGAAGCGACGCCGCGCAGTTTGCCTTTTTTGATATGCGCGCCGTTGGGCAAATGGGAATTATGCAGCGCCACCGGCACCATTGCGCCTTCAAACACGTTGCTTGCACCGGTGACGATCTGCACCGGTTCTGCGCCGCCGACATCCAGCTGGCAAATTTGCAGCTTATCGGCATCCGGATGCTTTTCCAGCTTGAGGATGCGCCCTGCCACTACGTTGGAAATATCGCTTCTGGGCGGCGTAATGCCCTCCACCGCATTGCCCGTCATTACCAGGGCATCGGAAAGAGTCTGTATATCCGTATCGATCTGCACGTAATCCTGCAGCCATCTGTAAGGTACTTTCATATTGCTTGCCTCCTGTTATACAAACTGGCGCAGGAACCGCACGTCATTTTCATAGAGCAGGCGGATATCCGTAATGCCGTATTTGATATTGGTCAGACGATCCAACCCCAGACCGAACGCAAAGCCGGAATACACTTCCGGATCCAGCCCGCAGTTTTCCAGCACGCGGGGGTTGACCATGCCGCATCCCAGCACTTCGATCATGCCGGCACCCTTGCAGGCCGGGCAGCCCTTGCCGCCGCACAGCGCGCAGGATGCATCCACTTCCGCGGAAGGCTCGGTAAAGGGGAAGAAGCCGGGGCGGAACTTGGTGACTGTGCTCTGCCCATAGAGTTTGCGCAGGAACTCGCCCAGCACGCCCTTGAGATCGGCAAACGTCACGCCCTTGTCGATATAAAGCCCTTCCACCTGATTGAATACGGGCGAATGGGTGGCATCCACGTCGTCTGTCCGATAGACGCGGCCGGGGCAGATGATGCGGATAGGCGGCTTATGCTTCAGCATGGTGCGCACCTGCACCGGCGAAGTATGCGTCCGCACGACGATATCATCGGAGACATAGAAGGTATCCTGCATATCGCGGGCAGGGTGATCCTTGGGGATATTGAGCATTTCAAAGTTATACTGATCGAATTCCACTTCGGGGCCTTCCGCCACTTCAAAGCCCATCCCCGTAAAGATATCGCGCACTTCGCGGTAGACCTGATTGAGCGGATGCAGCGCACCCAGCGGTGCAGCCTTGCCGGGCAGCGTTACGTCCAGCTTTTCATGCCTGAGGCGCCGCTCCAGAGCGGCAGCCTTGAGCTGCTCGGATTTTGCGGCAAAAGCCTCCTCCGCCTTGGCGCGCAGTGCATTGACCTTGCTGCCAAAAGCGGGGCGATCCTCCGGCGCCAAATCGCGCATCTGCTTCATCAGCCCGGTGATAAACCCTTTTTTGCCCAGATATTTAACGCGCAGCTCCTGCAGCGTTTCATCCGAAGCAGCATGGGAAAGGGCTTCCCTGATCTCTTCGATCCTGTTTTCGATAGATTCCGGCATAATGTTTCCTTTCGTTCTCTCGCTTGAGAAATAATGATTTCGACTAAATAAAAAAAGCCCCGCCCACAGGGCGAAGCAACTCCACGGTACCACCTGCATTCATCTGCGGCACTATACTGCCCCAGACCTTGCCTGATGGATAACGGCTTATCTGCCGCCCGCACCTACTGGATTCAGCGCGGATGCTCCCAGGGGAAATTTCAGCCTGCATACGGTGCCCCCGCTCTCAGCCGGTGACGGGAACTCTCTGAAACCGATCGTTTTGCCTGCTTACTGTGCCTGATCGACGCAATTTTCATTGATTTTCCTATCCTCACAAAAGGATAGCACTTATATTATAATCATAACAGGAAACGTTGTCAACAGGCGCCGACCCGGGCAAAACCCACGACATTAAAAACCTTCCCTGAGGCGATACAGCAGGATACCCGCCGCCACCGAGGCATTGAGGCTTTCCGCCTGCCCATAGATGCGTATTTTCACCAGATCGTCGCACAGCGCCGAAGCAGCCGTGCTGAGGCCGCGCGATTCGTTTCCGATGAGCAGGCAGCTTTTTTCCGCCTGCGGCAGGCGATCCTGCCCGCGCAGATGGCCGCCCACCAGGCGCCAGCCCTCCCCTTTCAGCTGTGCCAGGGCACCGCAGAAATCCCCGGCAACCCGCACCGGCACATGGAACACACTGCCCATGGAAGCGCGCACCGCCCGCGGCGCCATATAATCGGCGCAGCCTGCGGAAAGCAGCACACCCGCCGCCCCGATGGCATCCGCCGTGCGCAGAATCGCCCCCACATTGGTAGGATCTGCCACGTCCTCCAAAGCGGCAATCACGCCCTGCCCGGCAAAGGGCTTTTCCGCCTGACGCCGCACAACAGCAATGGCGCCCTGCGGCGTCTTTACCTCGCTTACCGCTTCCATCACCGCCTGCGAAACGGCGATGACCCGCGCACCCTGCCGCTCGGCCAGCGCACAGAGTTCGCCCGGCTGCCGCTGCTCGGGGACCAGCAAGGCCTCCACACTGGCATAGCGCAGTGCCTCCCCGGCGCATTTTTCACCCTCCGCCAGGAACTTGCCCAGTTCTTTGCGGTATTTTGCCTGTTTGAGGCTGCGCACAGCCTTGATATATTCATTTTTGGTGCTGGTGATGACTTCCATCCGTCGCTCCCTTTTCTGCCCGGCCGCCGCCGCGCCTGGCGTATTTTTATTCAGTATACCACATTTCTCCCAAAAACGCGCGGCTTTGCTCCGCTGCCGCAAAAAAAGCGCTTTCCAAAGGACATTTCCTCGGAAAACGCTTTTCCATGCTGATTATTAAGCCAATTTGCTCTTGGCAACTTCCACCAGCTGGGTGAAAGCAGCGGCATCATTGACAGCCAGGTCAGCCAACATCTTGCGGTTGACTTCCACATTGGCCAGCTTGAGGCCGTTGATCAGGCGGGAATAGCTGATGCCGTTGATGCGGGCAGCAGCATTGATGCGGGCGATCCAGAGCTTTCTGAAATCTCTCTTCTTCTGCTTACGGCCGACAAAAGCGCTGCGCTGCGCACGCATAACAGCCGTTTTCGCGGAGCGATAGTGACGGGAAGCGGAACCATAGAAGCCCTTCGCCAGTTTTAATGTTTTTTTACGTCTCTTATGGGAGTTAAGTCCCTTTTTGATTCTTGCCATTTGCGTTATCCTCCAATTATGAAATCAGGCCAGCCGTTCAGCTGTAGGGGAGAAGCTGCTTCATGTTCTTCTCGGACGTACCGGTTAGATATCCGGTCGCTCTGAGCTGTCTCTTCCGCTTGGTTGTCTTCTTCGTCAAAATGTGCCGCTTATTGATTTTCTGGAATTTAATGCGGCCGCTCTTGGCCACTTTGAATCTCTTCGCAGCACCTCTATGGGTCTTAATCTTCGGCATGTGTTTGCCCTCCTATGTTAGTTTTTCGGAGCGAGCACCATAAACATATTGCGCCCTTCCATTTTTGCAGGTTTCTCTACAACTACATTATCCAACAGGGAAAGGAATTCGTTCATGACTTCCAGACCGCCCGCGGTATGTGCCATCTGACGGCCGCGGAACCGGATGGAGACTTTGACTTTATCCCCTCCTGCAAGGAACTTCTGTACATTTTTGGCTTTGACTTCCAGGTCGTGGGTATCAATGGTCGCCGAAAGGCGCATTTCCTTCAGGCTGGTCGTCTTCTGATTCTTCTTTGCTTCCTTGAGCTTTTTCTCCTGATCAAAGCGATACTTACCGTAGTCCATAATGCGGCATACGGGCGGTTCCGCCTTGGGCGAGATGTTGACCAGATCGAGGTTTGCTTCATCGGCCAGCTGCTGTGCATTTTCAATCGACATGATCCCCAGCTGCCTGCCATCGGCCCCGATTAACCTGACTT
>CAMEMG010000079.1:0-6775 GCA_945927325.1 uncultured Clostridia bacterium
GCTATCCTATGCGTTTTTTATGAAGGAGAAGGGGGATGGCGGCGGCTTATTATTGGATTATTTCGCTTCCTTGCCACAATATCGCAACCAAGGTTATGGCAGTATATTTTTACAAAAACTGAATGAGGTTTGTGAAGGAAAAACTGTTTTTGCTGAAGTTGAAGCTCCTGAAGATGCACGTGCTTCGGAAAGGGAACTATGCAAGCGTCGGATTGCTTTTTATCAACGAAATGGTTTTATAGATACTACCATATATTGCAAATTCTATAAAGTACAGTATAAAATTTTATTGAAAGCTTCTGAAGTAATTTCGGTGCCAAGTATTGGAGAATTGATATGTTTTTATGAGAGAATATATCATAGAAAATTTTCACGAAACAAATTACGTTTTTGGAAACAACGAAAGAGGCGGATGAGCAGATTTAAAAATGTTTGATAGAAAATTGTAAATTGATATTGACTTTTATCATAAAATACGATAAGATAGTTCTCGCAGTCAGTTATGGCGGCGTAGCTCAGTTGGCTAGAGCAATCGGTTCATACCCGGTCGGTCATCTGTTCGAGTCAGATCGCCGCTACCAGAAACCTCGCAAATTTGTGTTTGTGAGGTTTTTTTGTTGTTCTGAAAATTATTTTCAAAATTTTCTATGGAATTTCCCTGGAGTAACAGAGCAAAGAAATTTTTTGGGTAACATAACGGAATCAGATGTTCGAAAGAAGGAGAAACGGATATCAATAGGGTTTCTATTGCACTTTTTTTATTTTTTATATAATATTAATACGAATGTTGAACTATGGTAATCAGTGTTATCTTGGAGGAATGACAGTATGTCTCGTCAGGAAAAAATAAGAAATTTTTGCATTATAGCACATATTGATCATGGCAAATCTACTTTGGCAGATCGTTTGATAGAAAAAACGGATACAATTGCTATCCGTGAGATGGAAGATAGAATTCTGGATCGCATGGATCTGGAAAGGGAGCGTGGTATTACAATAAAATCACAGGCTATTAGTATGCGGTATACCAAAGATGGTACACAGTATACCTATAATTTGATTGATACGCCCGGCCATGTGGACTTTACTTATGAGGTTTCGCGCGCATTGGCCGCTTGCGAAGGAGCAATTCTGGTAGTAGATGCTACGCAAGGTGTAGAAGCGCAAACTTTGGCAAATGTATATTTAGCATTGGATAATGATCTGGAAATATTACCGGTAATTAATAAGATTGATCTTCCTTCGGCGCGACCGGAAGAAGTAGCTAAAGAGGTGGAAGATGTCATAGGCTTGGATTGCAGCTATGCACCTCGTATTAGTGCAAAAGAGGGAATCGGCATCGAAGCTGTGTTGGATGCGATTGCGGATTATCTGCCGCCGCCTGCCGGTGAAGAAAAGCAACCGCTGAAAGCTCTTATTTTTGATTCTTTTTATGATAATTATAAAGGGGCGATTAGCTTTGTCAGAATTAAAGATGGAGTTGTCCGCCCGGGAACAGAAATTCGTTTTATGGCAACGGGTAAGCAGTATACGGTGACAGAAACGGGAATTTTTACTCCACGTTTTCAGCCGGTAGAGGAATTAAAAGCTGGCGATGTTGGATATATTGCTGCCAGCATCAAAACAGTTGCAGATACCCGAGTGGGTGATACCATTACAGAAGCGGAAAATCCGGCTGCAGAAGCTTTACCGGGCTATAAGAAAGCGTTACCCGTTGTGTTTTGCGGTATATATCCGGCAGATGGGGGAGACTATGATGCGCTCAAAGATGCATTGGAAAAGTTACAATTGAATGATGCGGCACTCTCTTACGAACCGGAAACTTCCATTGCCTTGGGCTTTGGTTTCCGTTGCGGGTTTTTAGGTTTGTTGCATATGGAAATTATACAACAGCGCTTGGAACGTGAATTTGATTTGGATATAGTAACGACAGCGCCCAGTGTTAGTTATCGTATTGTAAAGACAGATGGAGAAGTACTGGAAGTAGATAATCCAAGTAATATGCCGGATCTTTCTCTGGTGGATTATATGGAAGAGCCGATTGCTTCAGTGAATGTGATTACACCAAATGATTATGTAGGAGCGGTCATGGAAGTTTGTCAGGATAAGCGGGGTATATTTCAGAATATGGAATATATTGAAGGATCACGAGTCATGATTCATTATGAGATTCCGCTCAATGAAATTATTTTTGATTTTTTTGATGCGTTGAAGTCTCGAACCCGGGGATATGCTTCTATGGATTATGAGATCAAGGGGTATGCAAGAAGCGAGCTGGTGAAACTGGACATATTACTCAATGGAGAAATATGCGATGCTCTTTCTTTGATTGTCCATAAAGATCGTGCTTATGGAAGAGGCCGGGCAATTGCCGAGAAATTAAAAGATGTAATTCCGCGACAGATGTTTGAAGTGCCCATTCAGGCCGCAATTGGAGGAAAAATCATCGCCCGGGAAACAGTAAGGGCAATGCGTAAAGATGTATTGGCGAAATGTTATGGCGGAGATATCAGCCGCAAAAAGAAACTTCTTGAAAAACAAAAAGAAGGGAAAAAGCGCATGCGGCAGATTGGAAGTGTGGAAGTGCCTTCTGAAGCCTTTATGAGTATTCTCAAATTGGATTGATGAATATGAAAGAAAAGTTTGGGCTGTATATCCATATTCCTTATTGTGAGAGCAAGTGTGGCTACTGCGATTTTACTTCATATACTGATCAGATGCATACAATTCCCGAATATTTGCAGGCATTGGTTAAAGAAGCGCGGTATTATCATGGTTGTGTGGCGGATACGGTTTATATCGGAGGAGGGACGCCTTCCTGTCTGCGAAGCGGAGATATTTTTAATTTAATGACAGCTTTACAAAAAGAAATTGAGATTTGTAAGGATGCAGAAATTAGTATTGAAGCAAATCCGAATTCGTTAAGCAGGGAAAAAGCAGAGGAATTTTGGGCGGCAGGAATTAACCGATTGAGTATTGGTTTGCAAACAGTCCAACCAGATTTGCTCAAACGTATTGGGAGAACACATATTTATGCTGATTTTCAGAACGCTCTGGAAAATGCTGTAAAAGCAGGATTTTCTAATATCAGTGCAGACTTAATGTATTCGCTACCGGGAGAATGTGCCCAACAGGCAATAAAGAGTGCTCAGGCAATTGTACAACTTCCGTTGATGCATATTTCCGCTTATGCACTACGGTTAGAAAGGGGTACGCCGTTATACGGAGCCGAACAACCGGATGAAATGCAGGATCGTGAGATGTTTTACGGTATGAAGCAAGTGTTTGAAGAAGCTGGCTTTATGCGTTATGAAATATCTAATTTTGCAAAAGAAGGTTATTGCTGTAAGCATAATTTGAAATATTGGCGAGAACAGGAATATATTGGCCTTGGAGTTGCGGCACATTCCTATTACCAAGGATACCGATATGGCAATACTGCCAGCATTTCCGGATATATTCATAAAATCTATGCTGGACAAACAGCGGAAGTCCAGTGCGAAAAGGCGGATAAGCAGTTGGAAACTATTATGCTGAAAACTCGCCTTTGTGAAGGAATTCCCTTGACAGATCTACCTCAGACAAAAACAATGCAGAATTTTCTGCAGATGTTGGAACAACATGCATTGGCAAAGCGTGTGGAAAATGCTTTGGTTTTGACTGAACGTGGTATGGATATCCATAATACGATAGTCTTGGAATTGTTAAAGCGCATCTGAAAAAAGCAAGGTATATGAAAATTTTTAAAGGGGAACTTTGCCCAAAAGCATTGCTATCATCTTTTGAGCAGGGTATAATAAATAATATAGAAAAATCAAGGAGGATTTTTTATGAAATCAACTGATAACCTCAGCATCAATACGATCCGTGTACTGAGCGCTGAGGCAATTAACAAAAGCAATTCCGGCCATCCTGGCATTACCATGGGTGCAGCTCCTATTGCTCATACGTTGTTTTCCAGACACTATAAAATGAACCCCGGTGATCTGGCTTGGGACAATAGAGACCGTTTCGTTCTCTCAGCGGGACATGGCTCCATGTTACTCTACACCATGATGCATCTTTATGGTATGGGTGTTTCCATGGATGATATTAAGAATTTCCGCCAGTGGGAATCCAAGACACCCGGGCATCCTGAATATGATGTGACTCCTGGTGTTGAAACAAGCACAGGGCCCTTGGGTATGGGCGTTGCCAATGCGGTTGGTATGGCAATGGCAGAAGCTCATTTGGCTGCTATTTTCAACAAGCCCGGCTTCCCTATTGTAGATCACTATACTTATGTAATGACTGGTGATGGCTGCTTGATGGAAGGCATCTCCGGCGAAGCAAGCTCATTGGCAGGTACACTGAAATTGGGCAAGCTGATTCTGCTGTATGATAAGAACAATATTACCATTGAAGGCGATACAGATACCGCTTTTACAGAAGATGTTGGCAAACGTTATGAAGCGTATGGTTGGCATGTACAGCATGTAGATAATGCTGACACTGATGTTGACGCAATTGATGCAGCGATTGAAGCTGCAAAAGCTGTAACAGATAAGCCTTCTATCATCATTTGCAGAACAACGATTGGCTATGGTTGTGCTCCTGTTGCCGGCACTGCAGGCTGCCACGGTTCTCCTATTGGTGAGGCAAACCTCAAAATTTTGAAAGAAACTTTGGGTGTGGATACAGAGAAATCTTTCTATGTTCCTGAAGAAGTATATGCCGCTGCCAAGGAACAGGCTGATGCAAATGCCAAGAAGGAAGCGGAATGGAACGAAATGTTTAAAAAATATGCAGAAGCATATCCTGAATTGGCTAAGTTGTATGAAGATTACAAGAAAAAGCCCTGCGAATGCATGTTTGATGAAGAGTTCTATCAATTTGGCGGCGCAATGGCGACCAGAGAATCTTCTGGAAAAGTGCTGAACAAACTGGCTGAAAAGCTGCCCAACCTGATGGGTGGTTCTGCAGACCTGGCTCCTTCCAACAAGTCTACTATGAACAAGAGAGAATTCTTCTCTGCAGATAATTATGCAGGTTCCAATATTCATTTCGGAATTAGAGAATTTGCTATGGCTGGTATTGCAAATGGTATGTATTTGCATGGTGGAATTTTGCCCTATGTGGCCACATTCTTCGTATTCAGCGACTATCTGAAGCATGGCATTCGTCTTTCTGCATTGATGAAATTACCGGTGATCTATGTTATGACGCATGATAGCATTGGCGTTGGAGAAGATGGTCCTACGCATGAGCCGATTGAACAGTTGGCTGGCATTCGTTCTATTCCGGATACTTACATGTGGCGTCCGGCAGATTCCAAGGAAACGGCAGCTGCCTATGAGTTCGCTTTGACCAAAGCAGAAGGCCCGGTAGTGATGGCTCTTTCCCGCCAAAAGTTGCCGCTGTATGAAGAAACTGGTAAGGCAGCTCTGAAAGGTGGCTATGTGCTGAAGGATTGCGAAGGCACGCCTGAGTTGATCCTGATTGGTACTGGATCTGAAGTGGAACTGTGTGTAAAAGCTTACGATCAGCTTTCTGCAGAAGGTATTGCAGTACGCGTTGTTTCCATGCCCTGCCAGGAAGTATTTGATGCACAGTGTGCAGAATATAAAGAAAGTGTATTGCCTGCTGCGGTGCGTAAACGTATTGCTGTAGAAGCAGGCTGCAGCTTCGGCTGGCAGAAGTACGTCGGCTTGGATGGCGACACACTTTGCATTGATCATTTTGGTGCTTCCGCACCTGCTGATATTTTGTTTAAGGAGTTTGGATTCACGACAGAGAATCTGGTTTCAAAAGCAAAAAATCTGCTCAATAAATAAATTTATAAAATAAGAAAAGCGCATGGATTTTTCCATGCGCTTTTTTTAGAAAAATCAGTAAGGGAATTGATTATCGATAGATTGTAAAGAATATTATTTGAAGAAATAATTGGATCGTTAATCAATTGTACACAATTCTGCTATTGACTAATATGAGAAAGAGTGATATTTTTATAGTATAAATTAGCACTCGTAATTATCGAGTGCTAATAATTCCGGGAGAGGAGTTATGGCATGAGCATATCAAAACGTAAATTGATGATTTTGAAAGCAATTGTAGATGATTATATCATGACGGGCACTCCTGTTGGCTCCAGGACGCTCGCCAAGAGGGCTGATATGAATATTAGCCCGGCTACAATTAGAAATGAAATGGCAGATCTGGAAGAAGAAGGATATCTGGAGCAACCGCATACTTCTGCAGGTAGAAAACCTTCTGATAAAGCTTACAGATTATACGTAGATACTTTAATGAAAGTATCCGCCCTGAATAAAGAAGAGATTGGTTTTGTTCAGCAATATCTGAATACAAAAATCAGTCAGGTTGATAATGTAATAGAGGCAACGGCTCAGGTCTTATCAGAAATGACAAATTTGACTTCGCTGGTATTGGTTCCGCAATTGGAAAAAACGGAAATTAAGCGGATTCAGATTGTAAAGATCACTTCCAGTAAGGCCTTGGTAGTCTTGGTATTTGATACTG
Source organism: uncultured Clostridia bacterium (assembly GCA_945927325.1). Lineage (GTDB taxonomy): Bacteria > Bacillota > Clostridia > Christensenellales > Christensenellaceae > QANA01. Next base: position 6,517 of record CAMEMG010000079.1, read on the forward strand.
GAATGGTAAAAGATGTTTTGATAAATCTTCCTTTGGGAATGGAAGATTCTTATCTTGAAAACATCTCTAATTGGCTAACCAGTTTGGTAGCTGATAAGTGTTTGGAAGATGCTTTGCAGCAGGTACATTATTTTGCGGCAGGGGATTTGGAAGAACATAGAGCCTTTGCGGAGCAATTGTTATGTGCAGTGGTAGGTAACCTGCAGGCACAGGCCAGTAAGGAAATTGTATTGGGTGGTGCGAAAAATATTTTTAATCA
>CAMEMG010000080.1:0-6743 GCA_945927325.1 uncultured Clostridia bacterium
ATTCCTTGGTTTCACTTTGGCGCGCATATCCTTCCAATAGCTCCTCGACTTTAGTAAATGCCATAGTCTCTCCTTCATACATCCATATTCAGATATGTCACTTTAATAATACCCGGCATCTGCTCAATTTCTTTGACGATATCGTCAGGAATACATTGATCTGATTCCAATATCATTACGGCATATCCGCCGCGGGCATTGCGGTAGAGCTGCATCGTTGCCAGGTTAATTTGCCGCGCAGCTAAAACAGCCGTCACACCCGCCACGTGCCCAGGTTCATCCAGATTATGTACAATCAATGTTGGATAATCTCCATTAAAGTTTGTATCAATTCCATCAATTTTACTGATGCGGATAGAGCCGCCTCCTAAGGATTCCGCCTGAATTTCCAACTTCCGTTGTTTTCCTTGCACGATTAATACTGCCGTATTGGGATGCGCATCCCGCAAACAGATATTTTTACGCACAATGGAAATTCCCAAATTCCGCGCAATTTCAAAACTTTGAGGCAGCCGTTCATCATCCGGTTTCATGCCCAGCATTCCCCCAACAAGTGCCATCGGCGTGCCATGCCCATCTCCCGTTGAAGCAAAAGAGCCATGGAGGCGGATTTCTATCTGTACAGGGTCTTCTCCAAGGAGCTTGCGTGCAACATAACCGATTCTTGCTGCACCTGCCGTATGCGAACTGGATGGCCCGATCATCACAGGCCCCAAGATGTGAAACAGATTCATATTTTCACCTCTAAAAAAGGGGTCTGCAAAAATTGCAGACCCCTTTGTCATTTTTAACATTATACGATTTTGCAGATTCTTCGTCAAGCAGATTCTTCCTGTTTTATAATTTGCCTTAAACCTTATTAACCGGTTTGGTAATACGGGCCGCCAGCACTGTCATATCATCACCGGCCAATCCGCCACTTGATTGCTGCGCTGCAGTAAGAATCATTTCTGCTGCTTCTGTAGCATTGCGCAGCCGGGCAGCTCGGCGAATCGCTTCATGCAGTTCATCATCCTTATCTTCCAGATCTGCAATTCCATCAGTAAACATAATAATCGTATCTCCCGGCTCCAGCTTTGCTTCATAAACGATTGGTTCATATTCCTCCAGAATGCCCATCGGCAGACTTCCTGCCTTCAGTTTTCGCATGCCTCTCTCTCCCACTACATAGGAATGTGGAGCTCCGATCTTAATGAATCGTGCTGTCCCCTCCACCAAATCCAGCATTGCCAGATCCAGTGTAGAATAAATATCATCACTGCTGCTCAAAATCAGCAGTTTATTGATGATATCAATAATCGCCTGTTCCTCAAACCCAACTTTATAAAAATCTTCCATTAATGATACCGCCATGCGGCTCTCTCTGGCTGCCCGAGTTCCGCTGCCCATGCCATCACATAACAGCAGCATATAACGCCCATCTTTCAAAGCTTCATGGGAATAAGCATCGCCGGAAATTTCACTGCCCGATTTGGCTGCAGAAGCTGCTCCGATTTGCACAGAAAATGTGCGTGCTGTTTCAAAGCTCAGTCGCCAAATTTTCCCCTTATCATCCTGGCACAGTGGTATGCACAGCCGACGCAACTGTTGCCCGCAGGCCTTTGCCGCCGCCTTTTGTGCATTATATTCCGCAGCCTCGGGGCGATTAGTCTTGATCAAAATGTCTACCCTGGTAATTCCCTGTTCTGAAGTAACTGCAACTTCTCGTACATCCAGCAGTGCTTTATCGCATTCCGACCGTATTGCATCCTGCAATTCTTTGGAAAAACGGATATCTTTTTGTATATCTTTCGCCAGATTCTGTATAACGCTGCTGGTTCCTTTCATTTGCAATGCAATTGCTTCTCTGCTGCCAACCAAGCGTTTTTCCCAACGGCTGTTAATTTCAAATCGTTCATAGACTTCTTTCGCTGTTGCCAGCAATTTGGAAGCACGCAGGCATTTTTTCGCCAACCGCCCCAAATCCTTTTCCCGGATAATGCCTTTTTCCCGATAAACGTCATACAGCTTCTGCATCAATTCATACGTATGATCAAAATCCTCATGCCAACAGCCTTTATAAAAAGTGCAACCCCGGCAGGCAATATCCGGAATATCCGCAATAGAATAAGAAATCTTTTCAATTTTTTCCGGCTCTGCCGTTTCGGAAATCAATTCTGCCGCTTCAGCAAAAATGCCCGCCGCTTCTGTCAGGCGCCCAAAGGTCAATTCTCGAAAACGCTGCTGTTTCAGATTCCATTGCTGCTCTTGCAGCATATTAGCATCTACATATTCTGCCAGATGATTCAGCAGTCGCCCGGGCAGCAACACAAATAGTAACGTACCAATTCCGATGCTGATCAATGCCGGAACCGAAATCTGCCCATAACCGATATATACCGCACCTAAGATTCCGGCAACTGCTCCGCCTCCTGCACAAGCCCATTTTCCATAATTCCTGCAGATTCCGGCCGCCATACCCAGAATCCCCATATAACCGATATATAGACCGTCTGTCCCTGCAATAGTGCTGGCAAACGCCGCCGTTGCTCCGGCAGCCGCTCCAATGGCTGCTCCGCCAGCATAACCGGCCGTAAAAGCAATACAGGCGCACAATACTTCCCTCAAATATATGCCATAGAGTCCCAGATTACCCAACCCCATAATGCAAATCAAGCCGCAAAAACATAGACTGATCAGCTGTTCGTCACTATAAACCCGGCTGCGTTCTTCCTTGCCAAGCGCGCCAAAAGCCTTGTCCATCACCAAAACCATCAATATCGTAATGATCAATTCCAGCAAAGATGCTGCTACTGCCAACAGCATCTGCAATCGGAAGGCAATCGTACCTGCCAGATAAGCAAGCAAGGCAATTCCACAACATAACCAATAGGATTCCTGAAGCTTAAGGCAGCTTGCCATGATAATCAGAGCTGCGCAGATTGCAACCACAGAAAAACAATAAGCCGGCTGCTGCATACCGCCTGCGCTCAAAGCCAGCGCCGCAAATACACCGCCTGCTGCCATATAGGGATTTACAGCCCCTGCATTGCGGTAAGCAGCTAACATATAGGCGATTCCAAATGGATAAATTACCTGCTCAATATTGACTCTGCCGATCAGCATACCGCCTGCAAAGGCGGCCAACAGCCGAATTGCACTGTTTCTGCCGATACCGATTGTCAGCCGCCTCTGATTCCGTTCATCTTTTTGCATATCCGTTCCACCTGCCAACCAAATATATTTATTTGAATGGTTTTATTACAACATGCATACCCGGCGAAATGTGTCGGCTTCTGGTATCCTCTTTATTTAGAACTTTTCCTATCTTTTTCGCGGTTCTATTTTACATCAGCGTTTTAGCAATTGCTTCCAATTTCTTTCTCTGCTCTGCATTCATCATAGGTGCCACTTGCTCCATAAAATTCCGCATGGTTTCCTGATTAAAAGAACCATCCTTTTTTCCCCGATTGATTTCCGCTTTCAGCTGCGCCATTAATTGTGCATCGCTTTTTCCCTGAAATTGTTCGGCCTGTTTCAATATTTGTTCTGCCTGCGCCTGTTGCTTCGGGCTGGCCTTTTGGGGTGTCTTTTGATTTGCAAAACTCTTTAAATCTCTTTTTGCCATCTGCTATCCCTCCTTAAGATTTGCAATCCATCGCTCATAAGCATTGTATGCATCGGAGGGAGAATTGTGCACATTATTCTTTTGCCTCGCATAGGATGATATGAGTTTATAATTATGGAAGGAGAAAAATATCGTGAAATACCCCCGTCGCCCACCACATCCCCATCAGGAATGTGTCATTTCCAACAAATGCAAGGTTCGTCCATCCCAACAAGCTTGTTTTCCCGAACCGGAACAGCTTTGTTTTTCCCCTTCTTTACTGATGCTGCTTTCTTATGTATATAAAGATGGTTTTGTCAATCAGGCCACTATTGGTATGATCCGTGATATTCTTCCCTATTTGGGCAAACAGGACGCACAGGCTGCGCGATATCTGCTACAGGCAGGTGATGCTGCGCGGGACTTAGCCGCTCACCCTTGCCTGAAATCCCCTCAGCCACAACCGCAGCGTTGCTGGTTAACTCAAAATGAACGTTTATTGGGATTATTGGACACTTTAAAAAAGTATGGCGGTCAAAACAGTGCACGTGCTTTCGAACAGTTAAAAAAATACATCCTTTTACGGGAAAAATTGCTGCGCATGAAAAACTGTGGCCTGGATGCCTCTACATTGCCGGACATCGCTGCATTGCTGGATAAACACAGCACCGGTTCGGCTGCCCAGCTTCAAAAAGCCATGGCGATGGCCAATGCACTTTCCGGCATGCACGCAGGTTCCAACCTGATGCAAGCCATGCAAATGCTTCAAACTTTTCAAACGTAACTTTTTCCTATTTATCTGTCAAAAAAATGCCCACCCCATACAGGGTGGGCGTTTTTCTATTTTAACAAATTTTCCAAGAACAGATCATCATTCTCGAAGCTATGAGTTCCAGTCAGACTGGCGCATATTTCCGCCTTACGCTTTCCTCTCAGTCTTTAACAAGTTCGCCGCTTGAATGGCCAGCCGCAGCGCATGTTGCGTTGCCGCAAAGCGCAATGCATCTCTGCTCATTCCGTTATGCCCGGGAAGATATTTTTCCACTTCACAATAAAGATCCGAATCCACAGCGATGTAGATAAGTCCTACCGGTTTTTCCGGTGTGCCGCCACCCGGGCCGGCAATTCCGGTAATTCCTATGCCGATTTCCGCACCCGAAACAACCCTTGCACCTTTCGCCATCTGAGCTGCCACTTCTGGAGAAACCGCACCCAATCGTTCCAAATCCGCATGATCTACGCCCAGTACTTTTTCCTTCATTCCGTTCGCATATGTGCAGACACCAAACTCAAAAACTTCCGAAGCCCCGGCAACATCTGTAATACGTTTGGAGAGCAATCCACCCGTACAACTTTCAGCCGTAGCAATTTTAGCTTTTTTTTCCTGGAGCAGTTTCACCAATGCCGTTTCCTGATTTCCGATATCAATACCGTAAATATATTCTCCCATTTCTCTCTGGATTTCTTCGACAATTGGCTGTATCATCTGGTAGCCCTGTTCCCGGTTCTCTGCCAATGCGGTAATACGCAATTGTACTTCCCCCTGCTTCGCATAAGGGGCAACTGTAGGGTTGTCACTACGCTCCATCAATGCTTTTAAGCGATATTCCACCGCACTTTCCCCAATCCCATGAAGATGCAGCGTCCGGGAAACCAGCACATGATCACTGCGCTGTGCCAGCCAGGGCCGCACATAGCGTTCAAACATCGTCTTCATTTCAAAGGGAGGTCCCGGCAATAAAATCGCCGTCTTTCCATCTTTTTCCAAAGCAAGCCCGGGTGCCGTTCCCGCATCATTTTGAAAAATCACTGCATGTTCCGGCATTTGTGCTTGCTTTAAATTATTGGGCGTTGCTTCCATTCCCTTCGCCATAAAAAAATCAGCAATTCGCTGCCGGGAGCATTCGTCTATATGCATGCTTTCCCCAAAGTATGCAGCCACCGTTTCTTTTGTCAGGTCATCATAGGTTGGCCCAAGTCCGCCAGTCATCACTACCATATCTGCCCTGGAAAATGCCAGCACCAAACTTTCCTGCAGACGGCCAGGGTTATCTCCCACTACCGATTGATGGTATACTTCTATCCCCAGTGCAGCCAATTCTGCAGCCAGATAAGCCGCATTGGTATTGACGATATCTCCCAGCAGGATCTCCGTTCCTACGCATAAAATTTCCGCTTTGATGTGTTTCATATCTGTTTCCTCCGATTTTTTATTTTACTACGGTTACAGCAACTTTTCCATATTTTTAAAACAGAAAACAGCCGCGCGGCACCCCTGTGCGCACACGGCTATCTTTTCTTATATCGATCTACAAGCTTTTGCAATTTTTCAGGCAACCTGATTTCCAGATTATCCCATAAGACCAGTATGATTTTCCACAAAACACTCCAAGTACCAATGGTATATCCGTAACGAGCTGTTTGCAGCAGTTTGTAAAATACGTCCCGCAAGAATGCTTCCGTTTCATTCGGCAGATATCTATTTCTTAACTTTCGGTTGGAAAAGAATAGAGACAAGATACCCGAAAAAGACTGCCGCGGCAATGCCTGCTGCAGTCGCTGTAACACCTCCTAAAAAAACACCTAATAGCCCTTGTTCGTCTACTGCTTTAAATACGCCCTTAGCCAAGGAATACCCAAAGCCGGTCAACGGCACTGTTGCACCGGCTCCACCAAACTCTACAATAGGTTCGTAAATACCTAAAGCCGTCAGAATTACACCACTGGTTACAAAAGTAACCAGTATGCGAGCCGGAGTCATATTGGTCAATGAGATAAGCAATTGACCGATTATGCAAATGGCTCCACCTACCAAAAAAGCTTTGACATAATCCATGTATGTTAATCCACCCTTTCCAGTTCGATCACATGTGCAATACCGGGAATGCTTTCTCCCTGCTGCACACTGGTAGTAGACATCATAGCACCTGTTGCCGTAAACAGCACTCGCCGATAAGCCCCTTGCTCCAATTGCCGAAGAATATATCCATTGAGCACCACTGCGCAGCAGCCGCAACCACTAGCTCCACACCGTTTGCTCTTCATACCTGCATAGATCATGCTCCCGCAATCTTTATGTACACCGGTCAAATCTGTACCACAGCGCATAACCATGTCCACCATCAATTCACTGCCAAACATGCCTAAATCCCCCGTA
>CAMEMG010000081.1:0-6727 GCA_945927325.1 uncultured Clostridia bacterium
AATAATAAAAACCATTTAAAAGGCAGATGCCAAAAGCATCTGCCTTTTTATGTTAGGTTTATTCTAATTCCAGTGCACCAGTATACAACTGATAATACTTGCCTTTTTCAGCAATCAACGATTGATGATCACCACGCTCTATAATTTCGCCATGCTCAAGTACCAGGATTGCATCCGAGTTGCGGACAGTAGATAATCTGTGTGCAATTACGAATACTGTTCTTCCTTCCATCAGTTGATTCATGCCGGCTTCAATCAGATGCTCTGTACGGGTATCAATTGAGCTGGTAGCCTCATCCAGAATAAGCACCGGAGGATCCGCAACTGCTGCCCGTGCAATCGAAAGCAACTGCCTTTGCCCCTGTGAAAGATTTCCACCATTACCTTCAAGCATCGTTTCATAACCATGCGGCAATTTTCTGATAAAGGCATCTGCGTTAGCCAATTTTGCCGCCGCAATACATTCTTCATCTGTTGCATCCAGTTTACCATAGCGGATATTATCCATAACCGTACCGGTAAAGAGGTTCGTATCCTGTAATACCACACCCAAAGACTTCCGCAAATCCGCCTTCTTGATGCGGTTGATATTAATACCGTCATAGCGGATTTTACCATCCGGCACATCGTAAAAGCGGTTAATCAAATTTGTAATCGTCGTTTTTCCTGCACCGGTAGAACCAACAAAAGCAATCTTCTGTCCCGGTTTGGCATAAAGACTGATATCATTTAACACCACTTTATTGGGGGTATAGCCAAACACCACATGTTCGAAACGAACATTTCCTTTTAATTCTCCCAATTCAATAGAGCCATCGCTGTGTGGTACCTTCCAAGCCCACATTCCAGTACGTTTTTCGGTTTCAACCAATGTTCCCTGTTCATCCTTTTTGGCATAAACCAAAGTTACTGAACCTTCATCTGTCTCTACAGGTGTATCCAACAGATTAAAAACTCTCTCAGCACCGGCTAAAGCCGACATAATATAGTTAAACTGATTGGAAATCTGTGTAATCGGGCGGGAAAACGTCCTGGAGTATTCCAAAAACGAAGCAATCGTGCCAATATCCAAAGCGCCATGAATACTCATCGCAGCTCCTACAGCCGCACAAATCGCATAAGTCACATAAGATAAGTTAGCCATCATCGGCATTAAAATCTGCATACAGCCCTGCGAAGTCTGCCCGGCAATACGCAGCCGTTCATTGATCTCAGTAAACCCTTCTTTGATCTTAGCCTCCCGGCAGAATACTTTTACCACCCGCTGACCTTCGATCATTTCTTCTGCATATCCATTGAGATCGCCCATTGCAGCCTGCACCTGCTTAAAATAGCGCTGACCGCGGCGAGTTACCAGATAAATCGCCAATATCATTACGCCCAACATGCCAAATACGATCAGAGAGAGCTGAATGTTAAGACTGAGCATAATCACAGTCGTAATGCTTACCGAAAGAATCGTCTGAATCAGTTGCGGCAAAGTCATGCTTAGCATTTGGCGCAATGTATCCGTATCATTGGTAAAGCGGCTCATAATATCGCCATGTACATGGGTATCATAGTACTGTATCGGCAATTTCTGCAAATGGGCAAACAAATCCATACGAATCTTACATAATGTACCGGTCGAAATCGTTACCATAATCCTTGTGTACAGGAAACTGGCCAATGCACCTGCAAAATAAACACAGGCCATCAAACCGATCATGCCCAACAATTTGGAAAAATCAGGATTTTCCTGCCCTACCAAAGGCAAAATACAATCATTGATCAACGGCTTCAAGAAATAAGCGGAAGCAACTGATGCTGCCACGCTGATTACAATCAGTAATACAACCAATACAATTTGCAGCCGAAAAGAAAATACATATTTTAAAATACGTTTAATCGTCCCTTTTAGATCTTTGGGGCGTGCAGTCCGTTTCTGTGCGTATTTTCCCATATCACTCCACTCCTTTCTGCTGAGATTCATAAAGTTCCCGATAAATATCACTTTGCTGCATCAACGTTTCATGATTTCCCATATCACGGATTTTTCCATTTTCCATAACCAGGATTTTATCCGCTTCCATCACTGAGGCAACCCGCTGTGCAATAATTATGGTTGTCATCCCCGCCAGTTCTTCCTTAAGTGCTTTACGAATGCTGGCATCTGTTGCCGTATCCACCGCGCTGGTACTGTCATCCAAAATCATAATTTTAGGCTTCTTAATCAGGGCCCTTGCTATACACACACGTTGTTTTTGTCCTCCGGAAAGGTTAACACCGCCTTGCCCCAAGAATGTATCATAGCCTTCGGGCATGTTTTGTATAAAATCATGTGCACAGACCGCCCGGCAGGCTGCATATACTTCCTCATCTGTAGCTTTCTCATTACCCCAACGCAGATTTTCCATAATCGTACCAGCAAAAAGTACGTTCTTTTGCAATACCATCGCTACGCTTTCTCGCAATGTATGCTTCTCATATTGCCGCACATCGATACCACCGACTCTGACACAGCCATCCATAACATCATATAACCGGGGGATCAATTGCACCAAAGCAGACTTTCCTACGCCTGTGCTGCCGATAATACCAACTGTTTCGCCGGATGCGATTTCCAAATTGATATCTTCCAAAGTGAGGTTCTCTCGGTTTTTACTGTAACTGAAATTAACATGTTCAAAAGAAACAGAACCATCCCTTACCTGATTATTGGGATTTGCCAACTCTTCAGTGATATCTATTTCTTCATCCATAACCTCAAAAATACGTTCTGCAGAAGTTTCACAGGTAACCAACTGCACAGTCGCCATATTCAACATCATCAACTGCATCATGATCTGGTTAATATAGCTCATGAATCTGGTAAACTCTCCGGTCGTCAGCCCTTCACTGACCATCATATGCCCACCAAACCAGGCTACTGCCAAAATACAGCAGTAAATAGTCACTTCCATCATTAAGCGGTTAAAAGAAAGAATGCGTTCAGCCTTAGCCTGTGTATCCCGTACATCTTCGGCCGAATCTACAAATTTATCGATTTCATAATCGCCCCGGACAAACGTCTTAACCACCCGAATGCCAATCAGATTTTCCTGTATATTCGCGTTGAGTTTATCAAACTTCGACATCATAACCAAAAAGATCGGATGTGCATTTTTAAATACCAGAAAAAACGTAATACCCAGCACCGGCACCGCCGCCAACAAAATCAATGCTAACGAAGGGCTGATGCGGATGGCCAATATCATGGTCAAAATCAGCATAAGCGGCCCACGGATCATAATACGCGCAGCCTGAATAAACGCCATACGTACTTCCATGACATCTCTTGTTAATCTGGTCAACAACGAAGGCGTACTGAATTTGTCAATGTTGGAAAAAGAATAATCCTGAATTTTATCAAACATTGCCGTACGTATTTCTTTGGAAAGGCCGGCACTCGCCCTGGAAGAAAGTATACCGGATGTCGACCCGAATACCAAAGCCATCAGCGCCAAAATTATCATCTGGACTCCGCATTTTATTACATAGGCAACGCCTCCATTCCCTCGAATGCCGATATCAATGATATCCTGCATTAACACCGGAATCAGCAAATCAAAAATAATTTCCAGTATTACCAGAACAGTGGAAATAACAAGAAGCTTTTTATACTTGCCTAGTAAATTCCATAATCGTTTGATCATTTATCATCTTCCTCCATATCCTTTTTTTCCTCTTGATTCATTTTGTTAATAAAAGCAGTACGTGCCAGTGGTGTCAGGTTTCTTCCTTCCTCTCCGGCCAAATTCACCAGCATGCGATCCAAAAGAGCCTTCAGCTGACTCAACTCTTCTGTTTTAAACTCCGCAAACATATTATTATCTACCTGCTGTACAGCTAATCGGCACCCCTGCATGATTTCATATCCCATCGGAGTCATGGAAATTCTATTTTTTCGTAAACTGTCTGCATCTACTTTTTTCTGAATCAATCCGGCTTTCTGTAAGCGCTTGGTCGAAAGTGCCACCGAAGCCGGGCTAATATATAAAGCCCGTGCAATCTCTACCTGTGTGCAACCGTCATTACGGAAAATGTAATTAAGAATGGGATATTGTCTATCATAAATACCTTTGCCCCGCAGTGCTTGCCGAATGCATACTTTGCGGCAAAGATGCGTATTTTCAAATAGATTTACCAGCTCTCTGTAATCTTTCAGCATTGCCTTTTTCCATCCAAAAAAAAAAATTAAACGCAAAACAGTTAAGCGCTTATGCTTTTAGTATATTTTATTTTTTACGCGGTGTCAATCTATCTATTTACATTTTCTTCATATATTTCTGCTTTTTTATTTACCATTATTTTTAACATTTCAGATTTTGCAAAAAAAATTGCTCCAGTATACTGGAGCAATTTTTAGCCGCAAATAATTTCATACCGGGACGCCATTATATTGATAGATCAGCATTGCCTGATTCTCCGGCGTATCTTCCACGTATTCTATATCAAAATAATCTAAAATACCTTTCGCTACTCCCTGCCCTATTTCATAAATATGGTCGATGATAAACTGTGCATCATCCGGATTATCATGAAATGCCGCTTCCAACAATACTGCCGGCCGGGCTGTCCTGCGCAATTCATACATACCCTGCCCATTAAATGTTGCATATGCTTCTTTTACACCCAAATCTTCTGTTGGCGTCAGTTCTGAAACATATCCGTAAATATCTCTTGCCAACTCTTCGGCTTCACCGCCAAATCGATGTACATAAATCTCTGCTCCCCGAGCCTGCCCGGTTGCAGAAGCATTTGAATGCAATGCCACATGCACATCCGGGCCAATTGCATTGGATTCAGCCACTACCTGCTGTAATGTCATTTCCGGGGAATTCCTCCAGGTTGTCACCCCATGGCGCTCCAATTCATATTGGACGATATCCGCCACCTGATTCATCCGTTGCTCTTCTGTCCCGTACATTCCATACCCTACATTCCATTCCTGCAGGGAAGGAGAAATGTAGACACTTGCCATTGCTTCCTCCTCCAACTATTATGATATATCATCATATGCATCAATCCGGGAGGAGTGCCTGTCTCACAAATTCCGGCGCTGTTCAACGCAGGCGCATTTCGCCATGAATTGATAAATCCACCATCTGTCGTGAATGGAAGATCATACCATTTTCACCACAACAGGAAATCGTTACATAAAGAATCTGCATTTGCTGTGCACAAAGAGTCTCTGTTTCCACCACCGAATGCCCCAAATCATAATATACGCTTTGCTGTGGCATCAATTCGATTTCCTGCCCTTTCAACTTCTCTTCAAATACCGCCAAATTGCGCTTCAATCCCGGCAAAGTATTGCTTTCGGGGAAATCCAATTCAACCTGCAATGCCTTTCTGGCACCGATATTTTTAATTTCCAAAAACAATTCATCTCTATTAATAAAAGGATATACTGCCAAAACCGGCACCTGAGTGCCTTCATGTTGTGCCTTGGCAACTAAAATCTGTTCTCTTGCGGCCTTTGCACTTTTTCCGTTAAAAATGCAAATCAGTATTGTTGCAGCAACATATATTGCAGTAATTGCTACCATTAACCAATCCGTTACCATTTTTCTACTTTCCCCCGTTTCAGTTCCGTAAAAAACACGTATATACAGATAACGTATCCGTATATACGTGTTTCAAAATATAAATTCTACTGTATACTTCAGCCTTTTACGCCTGTCTTCAGGCTGCCCATATCCACTTTCTGCAAAATAGCAGAATCAAATGCATAATTGCTCGCCGATTTCTCCTTATATCTCAGCAATGCACCATCCACCAGCCGATCAATCATCTGCTGGTAGGGCAACCCCGCCGGTTCAAACAGATAAAATGCAAAAGATCCCGGAATGGTATTGACTTCATTGGCATATACTTTTCCGTTTGCTTCATCAATCATAAAATCGATGCGCACAACACCCTTCATGTCAAATCCTTTAAAAATCTCCAGCGCATATTTTTTGATTTCATCTTCCTGTTCCTGCGGTAACTGTGCCGGTAAAATTCGATCCAGAGATTTCATTCCCTTACTTCCACCATTCTCCGGCAGATATTTATCTGCAAAGTCCAGTATTTCTCCTTTTGTCAATGGTTGTTCCAATAAACTCGCCGTTGCCTGTGCTCCGTTTCCCAAAACTGCACAATTGATCTCTTTCAGCGCTTCAATTGCCGGCTCAACCAGAATTCGACGATCGTAGCTGGCTGCCAGTGCCAATGCATCTATCAATTCTTCCCGATTATGAGCTTTTTTAATGCCTATACTGGACCCGAGATTCGCAGGCTTTACAATGACAGGATAAGCAAACGCGGCCTCCACTTTTTCCAGAATTTTTCCTTCGTCAGCTTCATATTCACTGCGCTCAAAATAAATGCAATCCAGGCAGGGAATTCCCAAGCCTTTAAAAGCTGCTTTACTCAATATTTTATCCATTCCGGCAGAGCTGCCCGTCACACCAGCACTGGTATAAGGAATATCCGCCAATTCCATCAATCCCTGCAGCGTACCATCCTCACCGTGCATACCATGCATGGCAATTGCCGCTACATCAATCTTTGCAATCGTCTTCATTCCAAATGCCGTCTTTTTCAGCAGTTCCCTGCTTCCTGCTTCGGGGCTTAAAATCACCCGCTCAATTCCTTTTTGACCACAATCCGGTTTCAGATAAAATTTGGCATCGGCCAACGCTTCTCCCCTCTCCCAAAGGAC
>CAMEMG010000082.1:0-6673 GCA_945927325.1 uncultured Clostridia bacterium
AGACTGGTATGTTCGTACTAGTGCTAATACCGAAAATGATGGCGCAGAAGATACTTACTATAAGGTAGCTATTAGTGCCACAGGCGGCGCAACTTCTCAGGTAAAATGTAATTTAGGCTATTTAGTACAGCGTGATGTGAGAGATAATATTAGTACTGGCGAAACGGAAGCGACCTTTGCGTGGCGGGTGGACTCTACACTAAATACGCAGATTGTAGATGGCGTTACTAAAATTTACAGCAGATGAAATATAACTGTATTAATTAAGAATAATGGGGCAGAAGTGTTCTGCCCCATTAATTAAACAAAATAGGAGGGCAATGATTGATGGTAAAAAAAGCGATTAGTTTGCTGGTTTATCGTAAGAAGAGTGCAGTATTAGTACTCTTATTCATCTCGGTTGCTGTTTTTTTGCTGCAAAACATAGGCCCGCTATTTGATTCTGTAAGTAAAAAAACCTTTGAAAAAGGGACAGATGCCTATGGGCGGCAACATGCCACTTTTTTTAACATTACTGCAGAGCAAATAGAACAGATGCAAATATATCCATTGATGGATAAAGTGGGTATTATAGAGAATTATGGAGTATATTCATTGGCTGATTATGGTCAAATGCTGACCTTTGGCCATTTTGACAAAGAAGCGCAGGAGCTTGGCAGAATTAAAATTGTAGAAGGAGCTCTACCGGAAAACAAAAATGAAGTGGCGCTGGAAGCGCATTTGCGCAGTTTGCCATCTGAACAGGTTTTGAAAGTGGGAGATATTCTGCGTGTCAAAACAATGCAAGGAGAGATTTCTTTTACAGTTTGCGGATTTATAGAGAGTTATACTGGATTATGGAGCAGTCCGGATGTGCAGATCCCGGGGATCAATGATTATCCGCAATGTTTGTTGTTGGATGATCGGGTATTAGGGGGAGAAAAAACACAGAGCGTGATTTTCTGCTTGGAGACAGCGAATCAAGTCGTTCGACCAGACCAGTTGATTTTGCAACTTTCTAATGCAATTGGAGATGTATCTCCGGAATATTTGGTATTTAATGATGCGGCATATGGCGAAAAGCAGCAAGTGAGATTATACACGCTGGAAAGATTAAAAAAGATTTTTCTGCTATTCAGCATATGCGGAATAGCGTGGATGACTTATATATTATTCAACTCCTATTTGAAGCCATATATTCCATCGGCGATAACAATGTATCGATTGGGTGCGAAGCATGGAGCAGTAATAATCCCGCTATTGATATGGAGTGGAATTCTGGGGTTAGGTGGCATTTTATTGGGAAATATGATAAGCGTTGTATTTACCCTATGGCTTCAGACAAGAATAGAATTCACATGGAAGTTATTGGAACAATGGAAATTGATTTTATTATTGTTTATAGTTGTTGAAATGGTTACAATTCTTTTTTTTAAAAAAAGAATTGTAAAAACTTATAAACATATTTCATTTGATCAGAGGAAACAGATAGGGGAAGAGGAGTGTGTTGGCAATAATATCGTAATGTCGATAGCAAAATTTCATTTGCGGCAAAACTGGAAAAGAATGATAGGGATTTGTGTACTGACCGCGATGTACTTAACTTTGCTGTTTTGTGTGCAACACCAGGCGACTGCGATGAAACAGGATGTAGCTGCGCCAAGTATACAGGCATCAGCCATGGGAAACTATGGATTGAATCTTTATGGAGAATTTGAACTTTCAAGCAAAATGCAGGGCTATGAAATAGAGGCGGTAAATGCTATCGGAAGTTTGCATGGAGTAATTTCGGTAAAAAAAGACTATTCGGCAAAAGCGGCAAGCATGATATATCCGGAACATGGAGATATGGAATATTATGAACGACTCATGCAAAAATTTTCAGAAGCATTTTGGGATACGGGAGAAATTATTCCTGCCATTCCAAAAGGGATTCAAGCGACTCGGATGGGTTATAGTATTATTGTATTGGATCAGTGGAATAAAAAAATATTTCAGGAGAGGTATCCAGATGCTGTAAATTTGCAAAAAGGGGAAGTTATTCTTTTTTGCCCTAATATGGGAGTAGAAGAAAATAATGTGTTGCAGGGAATCATGCACAATGCAGAGGATAATGTAATTGCCAACACAGCCTATCGGGAAGGAGGTTTGTTGCGCTTTGGTATGTTAGAGACAGATATGGATTTTCTGACTGCAATCAAAAACCCACAGGATATTCAGTATGTGGAAGAGATTGTAAAAATTGCACAGGTATATAACGAAGCGATGCGTAGAATGAATAGCGAAGAAGAATTCCATTCTGAAATTTGTGTGGTCATGGAAGAAGAAACAGCAAAGGAAATCTCTTTTACTCAAAAAGTAAGCAGATTTGAAGTATATATGGAGGAAAATTTGCCTAGAAACCAATATGAAGCAATAGAATCTCAAGTATATCGTATAGCGCTTCAATTACAGGGGGCAAAAATAGATTCTTATTTACAGGAAAAGGATTTCCAACAGCATCTGTTCCAGATTATAAAACTGGGGTATACAATTATTTCGGGTGTGCTTGTTACTTTTCTCGTCATTTCTCTATTCAATATTATATATGAAACATTGATCCAGAGACAACGGGCATTTGGAATTCTAAGAGCTACTGGTTATCGAAAGAAACAGCTTTTTTATACGATATGGGTGGAGCTTCTGGTTTATTGGTTTATTATGATTATCATTTCTATAGTTTTTGTGCTAAGTGGGGTTCACCTGTATTCTATCTATATTTGTGGCCCGGTTATACAGGGAAATGATTTAATTCCTTTGTTTGGAAAAGTAATGCAATGCCTATTGGGAATACAAATATTATTTGTAGTGATTGCCTGGGAATTGACAAGACGTGTTTTCAAAGGAAGTATTTCTTCCTGTATTCGTTTTGCGGAATAGAGATAGAGAAAGGGCAAGAAAAACAGGCTCTGATCGTGATGTTGGTCATCGCGTTGGTAATGTTTTTGCTGCTCAATATTTCTTCCGTATTTTCAGCGGTTCAGGATAGCACTTTTCTGATTGCCATGGAAGAATATGGCGCCTTTTACTGCATCTATTGTGACCTTGAGGAGCAGCATTTTGCACAGCTTCCGGCTGGAAAAAGCCATGATTTGCATTGCTACCTCCTGCCCGGAGAAAAGTACCGGGGTAATCGATGATTTCCTGCAAAGTATTACAGACCCTACGCAAAAAGAATAGCGTAAAAAAGCTTCGCAGTTTGCGGAGTTTTTTTACTTTTATAAAGAAATTATAAAAAAAATTAAGAAAATGATTGACATGCAATCATCTCATGTTATAATGAAGGTAAGAATACAGTTTTCAAATTTTATAGAATGATGGCAGCTTTCTTAGCATGGCATATGGTAGAGAAGGCGTGGCTTTGATGAGTAAAATTTGGAAACTGTATTTTTTATACTTATTTTATGGTTTATGCACAGCTGTATCCTGTAAAAACCAAAAGGAGGTATACGATGCGTTTGATTCGTTTGGAGGAATGCGGAAAAATATTTCGGCAAGGCAGCAGGCGGGTGGAGGCGGTATGCCCGACGACCATAGAATTTGAAAAGGGAATCCATTTCATATTCGGCAAAAGCGGCTCGGGCAAATCTACGCTGCTGCATATGATGGCAGGATTGGAAGAACCAACCTCCGGCAAAGTATTCTATCAGGATAAATCCATTTATGAGGAGCAGGATCTGGCAAAACTGCACTGCCATGATTTTGGTTTTGTCTTTCAGGCTTACAACCTGATTCAGGAATTTACGGTGGAGGATAACATCACCCTGCCGCTGCGCTTTGATAAGAATAAGGATCGCTCGACCTTCCTGGAAGTAGTGGAGGCGCTGGATTTGGGGGATAAATTGAAGCGGCGGCCAATGGCACTTTCGGGCGGAGAGCAGCAGCGGGTGGCGATCGCGCGGGCGCTGGTCAACCGGCCCAATGTGATTTTTGCCGATGAGCCGACGGGCAATCTGGATGAGGAAAACGGCAGGATTGTGCTGGAGCTGTTGATGGAATTATGCAGCCGATATGGAGCCAGCCTGGTAATGGTGACGCACGACCTGGATCTGCTGCGCTATGCAGAGCATACATATCAGATGCGGGATGGCAGATTGTATCGGCAGGATTGATCTTACACTGAATTTTTAAAAAGATAGTTCCCATATGCGGAAAGGAAGGGGGATGTTTCCGATGGGCCAGGCAGAGCATCGCTTTGTTGGCAAACGAGACTGATTTATAAACGGAGGTTTTTTATGAATAAGACAGCGAAGAAGATTTCTCTCATTCTGGCAGTGATGTTAATGGTGGCTATGCTGATGACAACGGCAATGGCACTGCAGCACTATGCGACCAACTGGAATATTCCGGGCTCGGATCAACGCTCGCGGACGCATAATTGGGTTGTTCAAGAAACCAGCTCAAGCATGTATATCAGGACAAAGGCTGATACCGTAAATGTCGGCGCAGAGGATACCTATTATAAGGTGGCAATCAGTGCGGGAGGAAGCGCGTCAGGTCAAGTTCTATGCAATCTGGGTACTTTAACGAGAAAATCGATCAGCGGCACATATTACAAAGATCATAGTGAAGGTACCTTTGCATGGCGTGTCGATTCCACGCTCAATACGGATATTGTCGATGGACTGACTTATATTCACAGCTGAGCATTGCATAGGAAGGGGCGGGGTGGCTTGCCACCCCGCTTTTTGCCAGACGGCTGATAAATAGAAAAGGAGGAAGTTATCATGTTACGCCAGGCGGTTTCGTTATTTACCTATCGGAAAAAGAGCACCGTTTTAATGGTTTTGTTAATTGCGTTGGTCGTATTTCTGATGATGAGCATAGCGCCGCTTTTTTCCGCCATCATCGATATCACCTTTGAGGGCTTTGTGGAAGAGACGGGAAGGCACCATGCCGTGTTTTTTGACTTGACGGAAGCTCAGCTGCAACAACTTGAGCAAACTGCGGTCATCGATCAGATTGGTATCGTAAAAAATTATGGCAGATGTGCACTCAAGGGGACGAAATACAGCATCACATTGGGCAGTTTTGATGAAACGGCGCTTTCCCTGGGCAGTATTCGCCTGACAGAAGGAAGCTACCCGCAGGCAGAGAACGAAATTGCGCCGGAAGAATATATTCGCTACCTGCTGCCGGAAGGGGCGGGCGTCGGTTCCAAGATTGTATTTGAGATGCCGGCGGGAGAAAAGGAATTTGTCATATGCGGATTTATTGAAAATTACAGCGGAATGTGGTCTGGTCTGGATGTTGTAATTCCGGGAGAAAACGATTACCCTACGGCGCTGCTTGCCGAGGGCGCAATGCCGGGCGCACAGGTAGTGACGGATGCGCTGCTCTATCTGCATACGCTAAACAAATTGGAAGCCCCCAATCAAACCATTTTGCAGATTTCCAATGCCATTGGCGATCTTGATTGGAAATATATGGTCTTTAACGATGCGACATATTGGATCTATTATCCGATGATGATTTATCCGGTGAATGCCTATAAAAGCCTGTTCACGCTGCTGATTCTGCTGGGGTCGGGAGTACTGCTGTATATTGCGCTCTGCTCACATTTTCGGACCTATCAGCCGGCGGCGCAGACCCTGGAGCAGCTGGGTGCTTCTGATCGATATGTGTTGGTGCAGCTGTTGCTGTGGGGCGGTATTCTGGCGCTTTGCGGCATTGCTCTGGGAGCGGCGCTCTGTTTTGCATTTTCCGCAATTACGCAGCCGCTGCTGCAGATATCCATTAACCCGCTGCACAAATGGCCGCAGATGATCATCGTATTAGCAGGCGTTCTATGCGTGGCAGTGCTCTATTTTCTGTTTGGCATTCAAAAGAGAAAATTGTGGAAAGGCAGAAAGCGGCGGAAAGAAGAAGCAGCCATGACCATCCACAAAGGAACGGCGGTGCCCCTTGCGGCGCACCATGTGCGGCAGAACTGGAAACGCATGGCAGGCGTGGGGCTGCTGGTGGTGGCGCTGATGACCGTTCTGTTTTGTACGCAGTATGATCAGAAAGTACGGTTAAAAGATATGCTGGAAGGAACCCCCCACTTAAATGCAAATAGTGAGAGCGGAGAATTATTTGCCATGTATGGCAATTTTGAAATAACATCCAAGAACGGATATTATGACCTGGATGCTGTCAATGCGCTTGGAACATATTCCGGCCTGCTGGGAATTGCCAAAGAATATCAATGGAAACCGGCCAGCCTGATTTTTCCGGCTATGCCCGGCGAATATTATAATCAACTGCAGCAGCATGAAATCATAGACCATGAGGCCAAAGAGGTGGCGGCGATCCCCGAAGGGATCTATGCGACGCGGCTTGGATATTCCTTCTATGTGCTGGATCAGTGGAATATGCCATATTTTAAAGAAGCGTATCCGCAGATCGATATAGAGAAAGATTTGGCTTTGGGCAAGGCAGTGATGTTCAGCATGCCTTTTGAGACGCCCGGCGGAACGGTATCGGCAATCACCAATACTGCATTTCAGGGGGGAGATATTTTACGCTTTGGTATGCTGGAGGGTGGGGAAACACCTTTTGAAGAACTGATAGCACACCCGGAAACGATCCAATACCGAGAGGAAACGCTGCAATTGACACAGCATTATGATCAGCGATTCTTTTTGGATACCGGGTATGAAATAAAGGATGGCTG
>CAMEMG010000083.1:0-6649 GCA_945927325.1 uncultured Clostridia bacterium
AAAAATCCTCCCTATGACCAATCATCATAGGGAGGATTAACTGTTTTACGAACGCTGCCCGAAACCGCGGGCACTGCTGCGCAAAGAGCGCGCAACCAAATGCTCGTTATGTGGTAACGGGAGGGTAGGTTTCGGCGCCGAAAAACACCTGTTTTGATTCCATATCCTTTGCAGGGCAAGCCAAAGAGCCGCGCGGGGATTTTTTCAAAGTTTCCCTCTGCGCAGTTTCTTTTTCGCATACTCTTTTTCTCTGTTTCCGGCAATGGTTGACAAATATACGCAATCGCTTTAAACTGAAAATGAGGAAATATATTCCATTTATTACCACATAACGATCATTCTGTGGTAATTCCGGCAAAACAGCTCTGTAAAAGTGGCGGTTTGCCTTACCGCACTGCCGCAGAGGGCGGGCGCACAGCCCCGGTTTTCCGGATGGAGACAAAGTGGGGAAGGATGATGAAACTACTGGAGCAACGCAGCGTCAGCCTGGCCGTCAGCAGAGCACGGCTGCAGCGGGGATGGACGCAGGAAGAATGCGGCATTCGTGCCGATATCAGCCGTTCGCATCTGGCAATGATCGAAACGGGCAGGAAGCTGCCCAACCTGACTACCATCTGCAAACTGGCGTATGCCTTTGAAATGCAGCCGCACCAGCTGGTGCAGCTGATGGAAGAAGTGCAGGCGGAGCAGGCATAGCGGCAGGCAAAAAAGCAAATCTCAAAAAAAGCAGAAGCGCATTTGGGGGCGCGTTCTGCTTTTTTATTTTCCGATGGAGCGAAAGGCGGGGCGGCTATAGGCCTTTGGGCGGCGGCAGGATGCAGTCGTAGCGGATGGCCTTGCCCTTGAGGGAGTAGGAGGGCCGGCAGCCGGCCAGAAAGGGGCCTTTGAGCGGCCGTTTGACGAGTATTTTGCGGGGGCTTGCGGCCAGCGCTGCCTGCAGCAGCTGCGCTTCCTGTTCGCAGGGGCTTTCCAGCTGTTGGAGCAGCTGGAATTTCTTTTTGATGAGCCCGCTTTTCTGCCGCGCGGGAAACATGGGATCCAGCAGAATGACGTCGGGCGGCGCCGGCAGGCGGGGCAGGGCGAGGGTGCTGTCGGCAACAATCAGCTGCATGCGGGCGACCATGGGCGCCAGCTCCGGCTGTTCTGCCGCCCGCGCCAGGGCATCGGCCAACAGGGCGGCGATGACGGGGTCGCGCTCGTATAGACGGACGGAATAGCCGGCGGCGGCCAGCAGAAAGGCATCCTCCCCCAGGCCGGCCGTGGCGTCGACCGCAGTGGGCGTGCCGCAGACTTCCTTGCAGCGGGCGGCGCGAATCAGCAGTTCGCCGTTGAGGTTATGGGGCCGCAGCCTGGGCAGCAGGCGCGAAAAATCGCCGCGCAGCAGCTGCGGGCCGTCGGCCAGTGCCAGCCCCCCGGCATCCAGCAGCAGATAAAGCCCCCGGGGCTCGGCTCCCGGCGGCAGCAAACAGACGCCCAGCCGGGCGGCCAGCGCTTCGGCCGCCTGTAAATCGACGCCGGCAGCAACCAGCAGCGGCGGAAGGGTAGATGAGTTCATAAAATCGGGAGCACCTCCAATCTGTTTGCCCGCGCCTGCGGACTTTTCTTTCTTTTCATAGGATACTGCCGTGCGCGGCAGTGCAAACTGCATCATGAAAAATCGCAGGATGTAAAAGCCCCACACGATATTGCCGTGCGCGGCAACACAAACCGCATAGGGAAAAGCCGCATCCTGAAAAATTAAGCATCCATCAGCGCCGTGCGCAGGTTGATCATCTGGCTGCGGTAGGTGTGGCCGGAAATATCCTTGAGGGTGCAGCAGATGAGCAAATCGCCGATGTCTACCGCTTCGTCGCTGACGCGCAAATCGCCGGAGACCGCGATTTTGTAGCCATAGCTGCTCTCGCCCAGATATTCGCCCTCATAGGAATACATGGGGTAGGAAAAGCTTAAAATGTCGCCGACGCCGATCTGCTGCGTGCGCGTAAAGACGCCCATGGAGACCAGCGAAGTGGTCACTTTTCCATCCGAGAGCAGCAGCGTCACCGGCGTCTGCCCACGCTGGCAGGGCACCAGGAAATGCTCGGCATCGTCTGCCCCGGTATAGCCGTAGCTGCAGACGGGCTGGCCGTTGATGCACAGCCAGGTATCCTGCCCTTCGGCGGCGATGAAGTTGCCCTGGGCATCCTGCTGAAAGATGGGCGCGTTGCCCAGCAGCAGCAGATGCTCGCCCGTATCCGCGAAGGTGAGCAGGCGCAGGGAGTCGATCTTGCCGGCATCGGCCGCATCCAGCAGGAACAGAAAGCGGCCGTCCTGCAAAGTCAGCGCGACCTTTTCGGCCGGGAAGGCAAAGTCGCTGCTATCCTGCAGATACCCGGCGGCCAGGCTGCCCTGGAACCAGGGCGCGTCGCTGCCCGTTCCGTCGGCACAGGCGGCGGCTGTCAGGTAGGCGGGCAGGAAGGTCGTGTAATCCAGCCCGTCGGCAACATAGCGGGCCAGCACTTCGGGAAAGTCCTCATCCGCTCCGGCGCTGATGGGCAGATACAGGCTGAGGGAGATATCCTCGGCCGAGGTGTAGGCCAGGCAGCCGGCCAACGCTTCGCAGGCCTCTGCCGAGGCGGGCAGGTTGAGCGAACGGGCAAAGGTTTGGGCAGAGACGCGGCAGTCATTTTGCGCGGCGGCGGCACGGGCCAGCGCCACGCCAGAGAACTTGCCCTCGGCAATGGCGGCTTCCGCTTCGGCCAGCAGTGCACTGATGCGGGAGCAGACTTGCTCTATGCGGGTCAGGTCGGCGCAGTAGAGAGCGGGGCGCGTGCCGGTGGCGGAAAAAATATCGTCGGAAAGCACGCCCTCTGCCAACAGGCGGGCAATATCCTTGCTGAGGTAGGAGGTGTTTTTGCCGAGGGCTTCCAGCAGATGGCTGAAATTCCAGCTGACGGCATAAGTGCCGGCAGAGGCGATCAGATAGTCGGCGGCATCCTGCAGCAGGAAGGCATCCTCCAGCGCGGTCTGCGGCTGGGTGTCAAAGGCGATGAAATCCAGCCGGGCATCGCCAAGGGCATAGGCGATATCGCCGGCGTACAGCTCGTTGCGCCCCCAGAAAAAGAGCGCTTTGCGGTTGGCATCCGGGAATTCGCGCAGACAGTCGGAGGCGAAGTCGGCCAGCATTTGGGCACTGCCCGGCTCTGCCGAACCGCTGTAGGAAGCAGTCCGGATGCCGTCTGCCGTGATCAGGATGCGGTCGGAAAGGCCGTCCATGAATTCTCCCTGCCAGCTCTGGGTGCCATAGGTCTGCACCACGATGGTGATGCGGTCGGAGAGGGAAGCGCTAAGCAGCTGTGAAAGGGCGTAGGAGGCGAGGGCGTATTCCTCGGCCTCGGCGGCATTGATGTAAAAGAGCAGCAGCCAGCGATCCTTGCCGCTGCCCTCGATTTCGGTATAGTAAGGGCGGCTGTGCAGCGGTTCGGAGACGGTGGAAGAGGAAAGCTCTGAGCTGCCGCCGATTTTTCCGCAGGCACAGAAGCAGAGCAGCAGCACACAGCACAGCGCGCACAGGCGCAGTCGGATTTTATGGGTAAACATGAAAAAACTCCTTCCCAATGGATTGCGTTTTTGAAAAAACGCAGAAGGTATGGATATTATACTGCTTTTTCCGCTGATTTGCAAAAACGGCGGCGGGAGGCAAAAGAACATAGCAAAAGAGAGTAAAACAACATAGTTCCCTTAATAGGCAGCGCCTGCGAGGCTTGCTACAATAGAAGCAGAAAGAAAAACAAAAGGAGGGAGCTTATGGCAATGACTTGTATCAGCGGCGCGCGGGAATGCTGCGGCTGCATGGCCTGTCAGGGCGGGAAAGGCAGGCGGAGGACGGGCGGCGGGCTCGCTTCAGAGCCGTGCACCAGGAGGCGTCGACGAATTCAGACGGAATTCAGCAAAAATCGAAAGGATTTCCAGGGCTGACGCAGGTGGGCAAACAAGCCGCACAATCAAAAAGTCCCACATTGCACTGACGCAGGTGGAGCGCAAAGCCGCACAATAAAAATCGCACAATAGAAACTATAAGAAAGAAAGGTTCTGCACTGCACTGCCGCAGATGGGCAAACAAGCCGCATAATGAAAAAAGCCCCACATTGCACTGACGCAGGTGGAGTGAAAAACCGCACAATAAAAATCCGCACAATAGAAACTATAAGAAAGAAAGGTTCTGCACTGCACTGACGTAGGTGGAGCGAAAAACCGCATAATGAAAAAAGGAGAAATGAAAATGCCGGATCGATTGATACGAGAAAGCTGGTGCGCCAGCGAAACCATAGATCGCCTGACTCCCTTTGAGGAGACAGTATTTGCCAGAATGATTGTCAATTGCGACGATTTCGGCCGCATGGACGGCCGGGCGAGCGTCGTCTGCTCGCGGCTGTTCGTCACAAGGCGCAGCATCCGCGAAAAGACGGTGATGGCCGCCGTGCGGCGGCTGGAAGAGGAAGGGCTGATCCTCTGCTATGAGGTGGAGGGGCGGCCGTATATTCAGATGCAGGGCTGGGGCAAGCATCAGCGCATTCGCAACCAGCGCAGCAAATTCCCGGCGCCGCCTGACCCGGAGCAGGCAAAGAAAGGGGAAGTCACGGCCTATGAGCTGCCGCCCCGGGAGCAGACTGCCGCGGCAGATTGCGGTCAATTGCCGTCAATTGCTGCGAATGGCGGCTTATATCCAATCCAATCCAATCCCAATCCGGATTCGGATACGAATCCGGATCCGAAACCGGATCTGAATCCGAAGGAGAATCTCTCTCTCCAATCCAATCCAACCGAATCCAATCCAATCCAACCCAACGGGGAGCTGCCCGAACTGTATTCGGAGCAGCAGATTGGACGCGCGAGAGAGAATTTTCAGGCTTTTTGGAGAGCCTATCCTAAAAAAGTCAACAAGCAGCGGGCATGGGAAGCGTATTTGCAGTCGGGCGCAGCCCAGCTGGATCAGCAGATGCTGCTGAATGCCCTGCGGGATCAGAAGAAAAGTGAAAACTGGCGCAAGGAAGCGGGCCGCTATATTCCCAAGCCCGCCGACTGGCTGCTGGATGGCCGCTGGGAGGAAGTGGTTTTGCCGCCCTATCAGGGCTATCACCCCAGCGATATCGACAGCCGCACCTATACGGGCAGCCAAATTTCACAGATGATTCCCGACCCCACTGCCTGCTATGAAGAAAAGGAGGAGATGCTATGAGCAATTCCAACGGCAATGCCAATACCATCTGCCCGTTTTATATCCGAGAAACGGGCGTTTCGCTCACCTGCGAGGGATGTATGCGCGGCAGCATGACGACGCTGCGTTTTGGCCGTTCTGCCGATAAGCAGGACTGGCAGAACCGCATCTGTATGCAGTATCACTTCCGCCGCTGCCCACTGGCGGCGTTTGCGGAGCTGAAATACGAGTGCTGAACAATGCAGGGCACCGGGAAGGCAGGGTGCGCACAAGGAAAAACACGAAAAAAGGAGCAGAGGCATGAAGAAGAAGGAAAAGGAACGGCTGAGCGGGCTGCAGGAGGCTGCCCGGCAGCTGATAGAGGCGATGCAGGGAGCATTGGCCGACGAGCAGCAGTTTTACCGCTATGTATACGGCGGCAAAGAACACCCGCCCGAGCAGGCGGTGCTGGCAAAGGCAGATACCAAAGCCATCCGGGAAATGGCTGCTGCCTTAAAGGAGATGACGGCGGTGGTGCGCAATTTGTACGACCTGCCCGCACCTGGCGAGACGCCTTCGCCTGCCGCCGCGGACGGCGGAAAGGGAGCCGAAGCGGGGGAATACGGCGTGATCCTGCTGGGCTGAAGTTTGCCATGGGGCGGCAGAGTCCCCCGCAAAAAGGGCATAGAGACGGGCGCCCGGCAGCAGAGGGGGCGGCGGGAAACGACAGGAACAGACGCGATTCGATAAAATTCAGAAAGCCCTGCTGCCTGTCATTGCAGGCGGGGAGGCGCGGCATCGGCGCACAACCTGCAAGGTGTGCGGCCGCCAACGGAAGCGCCGCCGCATAATTTCATGTCGCTCTGCCGTTGACCCAATGAAAGCCGTAGAATGCTATGTCGCACCGCTGTCGATGCAATCAAATCCGCGCAATGCGATGCCGCACTGCCGTTGACGCAATGAAAGCCGCATAATAAAAACTTGACAAAGCAAGCGGATGTGATATAGTAAAGGCATAGACTACACCCCCGGGGGGTATTCTATGCGGGCAGCTGAAGGCGTCCGCGAAAAAGCGGAAAGGAACCCATTTTATGAAGGCAGACAGAGGTACGGTAGAAAAACTGGTCAAGACGGCGCGTGGGCAGCTGGACGGCATTCTGCGCATGATCGAGCAGGATCGCTATTGCATGGACATTTCCAACCAGATTCTGGCGGCGCAGGCCGTGCTTACCCGCGCCAACAAGGAGATTTTAAAGGCACATATGGAGCAGTGTGTGGAGCATGCCGTGGAATCGGGCGACAGCCACGAAAAGACGGCCGAGCTACTGGCATTGCTGGACAAAGTGATGAAATAACTTACTTTCTTTTGAAAAAGAAAGCAGGCAAAGAAACTTCACGAAACTTACTTCTTTTGAAAAAAAGTAAGCAAAGAAAACTTCACGAACTTACTTCTTTTGAAAAAAGTAAGCAGGC